>JAXEJY010000149.1:0-5120 GCA_034101315.1 Pyramidobacter sp. | reverse complement strand
AGAGGCCGTAGGGCGAGTGTGTGACGACTCTACCAGAGCTCGAACGAGGAGGCGCGTTTCTCACAATTGGATATTATACTCTAACAAGCAGGGGATTGTCCAGAGGTCCGGGCAATCTTCCGCGTTTTGCAACAGGTTTTCCGTTGACTTCTTTGATGTCCATGGTCATGTCGCAGACAACGCCGTGAGTGATGTAGCTTCCGACGCCGAACGTGTCGGCGCCGGCTTCCGCAAGAATGCGGATTCTGTCGGGAGTCAAGCCGCCTGTCGCGACGATTTTGACGTCTTTGAATCCCGCGACGTCAAGGCGCCAGCGGACTTCTTTGATCAGCTCGGGGGTCACGCCGCCGCGCTCGCTCGGAGTGTCGAGGCGCACTGCGTTGAGATGACTGCCCAGAGCCTGAGCGACTCTAATCGCTTCTTCGCCCTCGTCTTTAAACGTGTCGATGAGGACGACGCGTGTCTCGCCCGCAGGCGCCAGCTCGTCATAAATTTTTGCGAGCTCCACCGTGTCGCCGGCAAGGAGAATTGCCGCGTGAGGAAGAGTTCCTGACGGGTTCAGTCCGGCGAGCTTCGCCCCTAAGATGCAGCTTGCGCCGGCGCATCCGCCGACTTTGACAGCAATGCGCTCCATCACGGGAGCGACTGCGGGGTGAATGTGGCGCGCGCCGAAGCAGAGCACAGGTTTGCCTCCGGCGGCGTCAACGCACTGGCGCGCAGCGGTTGCCCAGCCCGTTGAGCTGGCAAGCATTCCGAGCAGCGTCGTTTCGTACATGCCGAACGCGCCGTAGGGTCCTGTAATGCGCATAAGTGTGTCCTTGGGAGCAAAGGGAGTTCCCTCGGGCAGAGCGTCAATCTGAACGCCTTTGCCGTCAAGGAGGCGCACGACTTCTTCAAGTCCTGCGAAAATGCCGTGACGGCGCGCAAAAACTTCGGCGACGACCGGCGTGTCAAGAAGTCCGGCGCGGGCAAGGATGTCGCGAGTTCTGATGAAGTAGATATCCGTCGTCAGACCATTTAGAATTTCTTCATGCGTCGCGCTGGGAAGACGGTCGGTCGAAACTTCAACCGACGCGACGTCTTTCAGCGTTTCTATTCTGGAAAGCGACACTGGGCGTCACCTCGAATTTACATCAGGATAAGCGCCAGGGAGTTGATCATGAAGACAGCGCAGACGACAACCGTGATCTTTGACATGCCTGAAAAGCGGGCCCACTGGTTGGCGCTGAAATCGGCCTGAGTCGTTCCGCCGAACAGAGAGCTGCCGCGGCTCTGCTTGCGGGGCTGAAGAATGACGAGCCCAATCAGGGCAATGCTGAGAATGATCTGAACAATTGAAAGAAACGTTTTCACTGGAGCGCACCTCCGAAAAAATTTTTGACTCTGAGTGAGTTATTCGACGTCAGGATAGACTTTGAAGAATTTTACCACAAATTTGCAGGAACGGGGCGTTTTATGACATATCTTCAGTTTTCAGTTTCAAATTTTTTCAGCATCTCGATAAACGCCGCCGACGCTTTTGCTCTGTGAGAAAGTTTTGATTTTACTTCAGGCGGCAGTTCTCCGAACGTCTGAGTGTAGCCGTCCGGAATGAACAGCGGGTCGTACCCGAAACCGTTCGTCCCCCTTTTTTCCTGAATGACGCTTCCCTCGCAGTGACACAGGGTGCTCCAATAGACGCCGGTGTCAGGGAACGCCAGAACGAGCGCCGCCGCATAGCGGGCGCAGCGGTCTGTCTTATCCGCCATCTGCGCGATGAGCCACTGGCGGCACGCTTCGTCGTCCGGCGCAATGCGCGCGGAGTGGATGCCGGGCTGCCAGCCGAGCGCGCGAACTTCAATTCCGCTGTCGTCGCTGACAGCCGGAAGTCCTGTGTACCGCGCCCACGCGCAGGCTTTCAGCGCGGCGTTTTCCTCAAAAGTATTTCCCGTCTCTTCGACGTCGATGGGCGACGAAAAATCCCCGCCGAAAAAAAGCTGAATGTGAAGCGGCGCTAAAAGCTGTTTGAACTCTTCATATTTATGTCTGTTTCCGCTGGCAAGGACGAGCTTGTCAAAGAGCAGTCCATGAATTCGGATCACGCTGTTTCCTCCTCTTTTTTGTCGCTCCAGCCGAGCGTTTCGCGCTGAAGGGCCATAAGACGGCTGATTCCTGACGACGCAAGACTGAGCATAGAGTCCATTTCAGAGCGCGAAAAAACGCCGCCCTCGCCTGTTCCCTGAACTTCGACATACTGCCCGTCGCTGTTCATCACGACGTTAAAATCGACTTCCGCTGTGCTGTCTTCAGCATAGCACAGGTCGAGGAGTATTTCTCCGCCGACTTTCCCGACGCTGACAGCTGCTATCTGCGACTTGAGCGGAAGCTCGCAAAACGCGCCCTGACTGCGCAGGAATGTCAGCGCGTCGGCAAGCGCCACAAACGCGCCGGTAATGGACGCTGTTCGCGTGCCGCCGTCTGCCTGAAGCACATCGCAGTCGAGCGTAATGCAGCGTTCGCCAAGGGCTTCCAGGTCAACGGCAGCGCGCAGAGATCTGCCGATGAGGCGCTGAATTTCCTGACTGCGTCCGTTAACTCGTCCCTTTGATGAGTCGCGGGGAACGCGCACGGCTGTGGAGCGAGGAAGGAGGGAATACTCCGCCGTCACCCAGCCTTTGCCCGTTCCGCGCAGGAACGGAGGAACTTTTTCCTCCACGGTTGCCGTGCAGAGGACTTTTGTCCTGCCGCAGGTGATCAGACATGAGCCTTCGGCGTACAGGCTGAAATTTCTCTGCATTGAAACCGGCCGAAGCGCATCAGCGCTCTCGCGCATTGGATTCGTCGTCATTTTACGCTCCAAGCCCCCACGGCTCGGACAGCTTGATGGTTCCAACATTGGGAACCCATCGTCCTTCAATGAGGAAAAACACGCGGTTAACGGGCGGGAAATTCTGAACAAGAGTCCGCACGATGCCTGTAATCATCAGGAGAGCGCGCTCTTCTGACATGCCTTCAAGCCCCGTCAGGAAGCTGGCGGGGAGGTCGAGATAGAGCGACACGCCGTCGCGGAAGAGATGACGCGCCTCAATGCCGGACGTCCACGCCTCAGCAGAGTTGCTGAACACGGATTTGACTGCCTCAGCGATCTCGTCTTCCTGCGTGTCGGCAAGTATTTTCATATTTCCTTTGACCAGCCCTTCCGTGCCAAGCGAGAAAATGTCATAGCTCTTGCGGGATTCAAGGCGCGAATCGTCAGGCGACGTCGCGTCAAGCAGTTTTTGCAGCTGTGCCGTGTCGGAGACGACGTCTTTCTGATTCACCATTTCTTTCCGGTCAAGCAGCTTCAGACCCTCATCGGTTCCGTAATAACCAGCGGCAACAAAGATGACGATCAGCGCCCCCCATGCGCATAATCTGAAAAAAAGAGGAACTTTCTTCTGTTTTTTCTCTTCGCGGGAGGTACGAGGGGCGCGGGGACGGCGGGAAAATTCTTCGTCTGAGCGTTCGCCGCGCTGATTTGGTTCGGTCATGCACATCACTCCTCAATTTTTCTCCGCGCGTCCGCGTCATCGGCGTTTCAGGAAATTCATCACGCCGTCGGCAATCGCGGACGCCATTTTCTTCTGATACGCTGAAGTCGAAAGGAGCTTGGCTTCAGACAGCTCAGTAATAAATCCTGTCTCAATCAGAACTGCCGGCATGGCAGCTCCCCGCAGAACCCAGAAAGGAGCCTGCGCTACGCGCCGCATGTTGATGCCGCGCTTGACGCCGGATGAAAAAAGATCCTCGGCAAGAAGCGTACTCTCAGAAATTTTGACGTTCTGCTGCATATTTCCAAGAATTGACAGGAGCATCGATGTTCTCTCGCTGTCCGCGCCGCTTGCCCCGCCTTCGGCAATTTCGGCGTTTTCTATTTTCGCCAGTTCCATTGCGTCGCGGTCAGTCGGGAGCGCCATAATGTAGATTTCTATGCCGCTGGCGTGGCGTCCGCGCGGCAGAGCGTTGAGGTGAATGCTCAAAAAGACGTCAGCGTTCCACTCGTTCGCCATCGACGTTCTCTCTCTCAGCGTGGGATACGTATCCCCGGACCGTGTCATTCTGACGTTGACGCCGCGCTGTTTCAGCTCCGACTCGACACGCTTTGAAATTTGAAGCGCAATTGTCTTTTCGGTATAGCGGCGGTAGACGGCGCCGGGATCTTTGCCGCCGTGCCCGGCGTCAATGACGACAAGTTTTTTGCGATTTTTTGCAGGCGGCGCGGGAGCTTTCGGCTCTTCTTTCCTCTTTGGAGCGGGAGAGTCGGCGCGCTTCTTTTCAGGCGCAGGAGGTTTTGAAGCCGGGGCTCGCTTTAGGTCAATGACACAGCGGTGCGGCTCCTCCAAGCAGAACACCTTGGCGTTCCAGCCGTCAAAATGGAAAGCGAGCATACCTGACGCCGCTTTTTCCGCGTCAAGAGCGATCTCCGAATTGTGCGATACAAGGCGTTTTATCAGCGCTTTATCGATAGGGGCAACGTTGAGAACGACAGACTTTTTGCCGACAGTGTACTGCGGCGTCCTCTTGTCTGCCAGGTCAGCGACGATTCTGATGCTGTCGCCGCCGCCTCCCCATCGCAGGTCTTTCAGCTTCGGCAAGGCTGTATCGGGCGTTTTTTCCGGCTTTTTCTCTGGTCTTTTCTCCGGCTTTTTTTCAGGCGGTGCCTGGGGCGCTGCTGTTCCAGCCCATTTCAGCGTGATATTTCTGCCGTTTCTCTTCAAAAACTGATTCATGACGCGCAGAGCTGATTCAGACTCAACCCACCAATGTCCCTGCTCAAAACGCGCCCGGGCGCTGAGCGCTGTCACGCTGTAGCCAATCCACACGACGGCTGCCCCGCGGACAAGCTTTAGTCCGACGCGAGGCCCTTGAATGACGGCTTCTTCTGTGCCTTGAGGTTTTACTGTATAGCCAAGGACGCCGGCTATCTGATCCATCGCCGCCAGCGTGATGCGTCCCGATGCTTTCACCTCAACGCTGCCCGAAACGCCTTTTCCGCTTAAATGCCACGCCTGAGCCTGCGCCGACGGAGCGCACGCCAGCATGACAAGCGTCAAGATGAAGAAAAAGCTAAATCCCCGCCACCGCAATGTCGTCCACCACCA
>JAXEJY010000148.1:0-4577 GCA_034101315.1 Pyramidobacter sp. | reverse complement strand
GCTCGATGGACATAAAATGAGGGGAGCAGCGCTCAATCTGCTCCCTCACTCCTTCATACAGGCTTTTGATTCGTATCGGCGTTTCCTGATGAGGCGGCGTTTCCAGACAGCCGTACGTCACGGCTGTGCAGGCGCCGCCCGTCTGGGCGACAATTCCGTAGCCCAGACGGCCGATGCCCGGATCAATGCCCAAGCAGATAAGTCCTTTAGTCCGCGTCAAGGGCTGCGTTGACCTCATCGGTAAATTCAAAGTTGGCATAGACGTTCTGAATGTCATCGTGGGACTCAAGAAGGTCGATGAGTTTCAGCATCTTGCGCGCTTTATCGACGTTGGAAATAGAAACGGTGGTCTTGGGGACAAAGACCGTCTCGGCGTCAGCGATCTTGTAGCCTTTTTTCTCAAGCGCATCGCGGACGTCCATAAGAGCTGAGGGATCAGTCGTCACTGTGGCGTTCTCGTCGGCTACTTCAACGTCGTCAGCGCCGGCATCCATGGCATCCTCCATCAGCTGATCTTCATCAACTTCGCCCTCAATGGTGATGTTGCCCTTGCGCTCAAACATCCAGGAAACGCTGCCGCTCGTTCCCAGAGATCCGCCGTTGCGCTCAAGAAGCGCGCGGATTTCGGGAGTCGTTCTGTTGCGGTTGTCAGTCAGGGCTTCGCAGATGATGGCGACGCCGTCAACGCCGTACGCGTCGTAGGAAAGCTCTTCGTAGGAAACTCCGGCAAGCTCGCCCGTACCGCGCTTAATGGCTCGCGTGATGTTGTCGGCAGGGACGCTGGCGGCCTTCGCGCGCTCAAGAGCGGCTTTCAGACGCACGTTCATTCCGGGATCGCCGCCGCCCTCTTTCGCTGCAATGATAATCGCCTTGATCAGCTTCTGGAAGAGGTTGCCTCTCTTCGAGTCCTGCGCAGCCTTGCGGTGTTTGATATTCGCCCATTTTGAGTGTCCTGACATAAATAATCACCTTTCGTAAAAAATATTACAAGTCATTTATCTTTTGAGCGCCGCATAAACAGCGCCTTGACTTACAGCTCGCCGATAATGCACATCGGGGGCATTTTTTTCTTGTGCTGCGATGCCGCCTCTCTCCGTTTGATCTTCTCAAGGCTTTCAGCGTCGACTGGCTGTCCCGTGAGATAGGCATCGATTGCCGCGTACGTCAGCCCCATTTCCTTTTCGTCCGTCTGACCTTCCCACAGACCAGCCGACGGGGGTTTGCTGATCACGGCAGAGGGAATGCCGAGTTCCTTTGCCATGGCAAATACTTCAGACTTCGTCAGATCTGCAAGCGGCATGAAGTCACACCCGCCGTCGCCGAATTTCGTGAAGTAGCCAACTGTCAGCTCATCTTTGTTCCCTGTCCCGCAGACAAGGCAGCCAAGCGTCTGAGCGATTGAATAGACCGTCGTCATGCGCAGGCGCGGCTTGATATTTGCAGCGGCAATAGGCGACGGCGGAAAGGCGGCGTTCAGCGCGCGGCTGAAAGCGTCGAACGTCTCCGACAAATCTACTTCGAGCGTCTGAATGTCAAGCGCCCGCGCGACAAGATCAGCGTCTTCGCCGTCAGCTGTCATGCTGTGACACGGCATTTTCACGGCAAAGACATTTTCGCGTCCAAGCGCGTTCTTCATCAGCGCGGCGGCGACAGCGGAGTCAATGCCGCCGCTCAGACCGACGACAGCTCCGCGAGCGCCTGAGGACGAGACGGTCTGGCGTATCCAGCCTTCAACAAAGTCAATTAGTTTTTTGGCGTCTCTCAATGGAATCACTTCCTTACGTATCAAGTGCATGACGTTTTATTTTACCACAAAGCGCCCGTAATAGCGCAAAAAAGCCGTCACGTATCGTGACGGCTTTTATTATTTTTGAGGAAAATAGCTCCGCAGGACGCTGACGACGTTGTCAAAATCAGTGCGCTGGACAATTTTCCCCTCTTTAAAAACGACGATTCCAGACGGCGAACCGGCGACGCCGAGCTGCGCGTGAGCGGCTTCGCGCGGTCCGTTGACCTCGCAGCCCATGACCGCCAGGGTAAATCCGTCCGGAAGTTCTGAAAGCAGAGGCTGAACCCGAGGAATGAGCGCGGCAACTTCGAGCTGACGCCTGCCGCACGTCGGGCATGAGATCAGCTGCCCGCCCCGATGACGAAGCCCGAGAGCGCGCAGAATGCTGTACGCCGTTTTCACTTCATCGACAGGATCCTGAGAGAGGCTGACGCGCATCGTGTCGCCGATGCCGGAGGACAAGAGAACCGACAGCCCGCAGCTGCTCTTGATCATTCCGTCGCTTCCGCTTCCGGCTTCTGTTATTCCGATGTGAAACGGAAAATCGCCCCAGCGGCGCTGGAGGAGGACGTTGGCGCGCAGAGACTCCTGAACGTTCGTCGACTTGGCGGAGACGATAATATCGGAAAAACCGCGCGAGCAGAGCATTTCCATCTGCTCTCCCACCGCAAGGGCAAGCGCTGCTCCGCGATCTCCGCCCGCTTTCGCCAGCTGAGCGTCGTTAATTGAGCCGCTGTTGGCACCGATTCGGATGACGACAGAGCGTTCTTTTGCCATGCTGATGACGCGCTCAAGCCGTTCAGGGCGCCCCATGTTGCCGGGGTTGATGCGGATTGAGGGACAGCCGGCTTCAATTGCCGCTTCGGCAAGCGCCGGATCAAAATGGATATCTGCCATCAGCGGGACGGGCGAATTTTGGTTCAGGCGCTCCAAGTTGCCCTTTAAGCCCGCATGAGGAAAGGCAACGCGCACCAGCTCGCAGCCCTCACGCTTCAGAGCTGTCAGCTGAGCCATGCAGTCGTCAAAGGAATCAAGGCGCGTTTTCAGCATGGACTCGACGCGCACCGGGGCTCCGGCGCCTATCGTCAGTCTGCCGATACGCAGCGTTTTTTTCATCGTTTTGCCTCCGCCCTAAAACAGCTTCATCACATCCTGCCACGTTATCAGCAGAATGAGACCGATTAAAACGATAATTCCGATGAAATGTATTTTTCCTTCCAGCTGCTCTGAAACGTTCCTGCCAGTGATGATCTCTCCGAGCACAAAGACAATGCGCCCGCCGTCAAGGGCGGGGAACGGCAGAAGGTTGATGATGCCGAGATTCAGGCTGATAATCGCCAAAAAGGAAAGGAGCGACGCCCAGCCTTGGCGAGCAGCCTGCCCTGCCATCGCGGCAATGCCGACAGGCCCGGCAACGTCGGCGGACGACGGATGAAGAAAAATCTCTTTCAGCCCGCGAAGCATCGCCATGGACATGTGAAATGTATAGCTCAGAGAGCCCTGCAGAGCTTCAAGCAAAGAGAGCTTTTTAATGTGCGGCTGAATGCCGATGAGCGGCGGCTCTCCCTCTTTTTCTGACTTTGTGTTCATCGTCAGCGTGAGCGGCGTGCCGCTGCGGACAACCTCAAGTGTCAGTGCGGCGCCATTTGCGCCTTCAGAGCGAATTTGGCGTGTCATGCTGTCCCAATCATAGACGCTGACGCCGTTAATTTTCTGGATCACGTCGCCAGTCTGAAGCCCTGCAGCTTCGGCGGGATAACCGGGAATCAGCTGCCCTACTGTGCTCGTCGACAAATCCATAATGCCGCGCGTCAGCAGCAATACAGAAGCCAGCACGACGACGAGAAGGATGTTGTTTATCGCTCCGGCTGCGAGAATCCAGAGACGCTGCCACGGCGACTTTTCGTTAAAAGCCATCCCCGGCGGAACAGTCTCTCCGTCCTCTTCCTCTTCCATGCCGCCGAGACGGACAAAGCCGCCGACGGGAAAGGCGCGAAGCGACCAAGCGTTTCTCCTGCCGTGTTTCTGCCACAGCAGCGGCCCCATGCCGAAAGAGAACTCATGCACTTTAACGCCGCAGACGACTGCGGAGAAGTAGTGCCCGAACTCGTGCACGACAACGCAGACGAGTATGATGAACAGAAACGATAGAATGCTGATGAGCATCAGTTCCAGACCTTCTTTCCGCGCCCAAGCGCAAACTCAAGCGTATGCGCCATGCAGCGATCGTACAAATCAGCGCGCGACGCCGTATCGTCAGCCGCTTGGCCGCTGTACCCCTCAAGGATCTCGCTGACCAGACGGGCAATTCCTGTGAAGCTGATTTTTCCGTCGAGAAAGAGCTTGACGGCAACTTCGTCGGCTGCAATCAGGATAACGGGATACGGCTCTCCGGCTTTCGCTGCGTCAATCGCTGCATACAGGCCGGGAAAGCGCGCTTTTTCGGGCGTCTCAAAATGCAAATCCATGCCGGCAGCGTCGGGCAGCTGCAGGCCGCCCAGCCGCAGAGACAAACGACTGGGCCATGAAAGCGCAGTCAAAGCGGCAAGCCGCATGTCGGGACAGCTCAGGAGCATCTTCGTCGCCGAGTCGATAAACGTCACCATGCCGTGAACCCGTGAACCGGGGTGAATGACAGGGTAAATTCTGTCGGCAGGCACGCCGAAAAGATAATGTGCCTCCAGAATTTCTATCCCTTTGTTGATCATGGTCGCGCTGTCAACGCTGATTTTCCGCCCCATTGACCACACAGGGTGCGCGGCGGCGGCCTCGGGCGTGATGCGGTCGA
>JAXEJY010000147.1:0-7639 GCA_034101315.1 Pyramidobacter sp. | reverse complement strand
CTGGCAAAACGCTTCGGCGGCAAAAGCTGTGTCATCATGACTCCGTCCGTCTTAGGAACGTCGCCCTTTGACATGGCAATTGTCCCCAAGCACGACGGCCGCACTGGCGAGAACATCCTTGTCACCTTGGGCGCGCCGAATGCAATTAAAGCAGATATTCTTTCTGAGCAAAAGCAGGAGCTTCTAAGCGACTATCCCGCACAGCGCCGCGAAGCGTGGGGAATCCTCATCGGCGGCGACGATCAGAATTACACCATTGCCCCTCTGTGGGTCAGCAAAGTCTTGCCCACGCTCTTTACCGCCGCCGCTGACGCAGGGGTCGACCTGTACATCACGACGTCACGGCGCACGCAGGCGGCTACTGAAGCTGCGATCGCCGAACTGTGCCGCGGCAATCAGAGCGTGAGGATGCTCCTTTTAGCGTCGCAAGATCCGCGGAACCCTGTCCCCGGCATATTAGGGCACTGCTCGCGCGTATTCTGCACGGAGGATTCCGTCTCTATGATTTCGGAGTCAGTCACGTCAGGCGTCCAAGTTTCTGTCGTTACTGTCGGCCATCATCACGGAATTAAACGCCTCTTTCAGGAAATTACTGAGTACCTTGTCGATTCAAAGCTGCTGTCCAGTGAGCACCTCTGGGGCGTGCCGCGCTTCAACAGGATGATTGAAGACTTTGAAAATCAGGGGTATCTGTCGCTTTTGACGCCGCGAAACTTAAACGATGATCTCAAACGCGCGCTGGAACGCCCTCTGTACCGAATGAAAAACTTCAACGAGGCGTCGAGAGCGGCTGAGTGGATTCTGGGCCGCTGGCTCGGATAGTTATTCTGCGGCGGAGGAGCACGTCTGAATGAAGGTGAACCGCTAAATGAACGTTTTGCATTACGTTGACGAGAACAAGTTGTCCTGGGGGGAAGCGTGGATACAGCTTTTGAAACAGCTGGCGCGTCTCGGCGTCGAGAATCACGTCGTGTGCCGAAACGGAGGAGTTCTGCTGTCACGGCTTCGCGAGGAAGGAATCAGCGCAGCGGGGTATAAGCCGGCTGCACAGTGGCTTCCGCAGATTGCATACGGATTTGGGCGCATTCTCGATACGCTAAAGCCCGACTTAATTCACACGCGCCTTTCTTCTGCCGCCACAGTCGGCGGCTGGTGGGGTAAAAAAAAGGGAATCCCCGTCCTTGAGACGATCGACAAATTTCCCAAAAGACATTACCACGAAAACGCATCGCTGCTTTTGCCTTGCTCAAACGCTGTTGCGGAGCACATGTACAGTCTGGGCTTTTCACGTGAAATGACAGAAGTTGTTCCGAATGCCATAGAAGTTGACCGCTATCGCCGTGACGAATCTGTCAGGCAGCAAATGAGAGCGGAACATGGTATTTCGGACGGTCAGACTGTCGTCGTCGGCGCGGGAAGGCTTGTTGACTGGAAGGGGTTCGCTGATCTTATCAGGGGCTTTGCTCTCTCCGACGTGCCGAATAAAAACGGGAAACTGTGGATTGTGGGCAGCGGTCCGGAAAAAGAAAATCTCCAGCGCTTAGCGCAGGATCTGAATCTGAACGGCTCAGTTGAGTTTACTCCTTTTGTACAAGACATCCGTCCGTACCTTTGGGCGTCTGACGTGTTTGTTCAGCCTTCATGCGGCAGTGAAGCCTTCGGAATTGTTTTGATTGAAGCGATGGCAGCTTCACTCAGCTGCATTGCAACGCTGAACGGCGGCATGAAAGACATCATCGCCGACGGCGTGTCGGGATTGCATGTCCCCATTCGCGACGCTGCGGCAATTGCCTCGGCGCTGAATGAAAACATGAATCCGGCGTTCCGTTCTCAGCTGTCACAAAACGCGCTGAATTGCGTCCGCCGCTACGATGTCGAGTCTGTTGCTTTACAGACATATTCTATTTATGAAAAATATGCTCGCAGGCGTTCAGTTTGTTCAATTGAGGACATAAGAACTGACAAGGAGGCGCTCCATTGAAAATCATTCAAATACTGCCGGAGCTAGAGCTGGGAGGCGTTGAGCGTCATGTGATCGATCTGTCCAATGAACTTGTAAAGCTCGGTCATGAAGTCCTTGTCGTCTCCGCCGGCGGTCAGATGGAACAGCAGCTGGACAGCCGTGTTCAGCGCTGTCATCTTCCTGTCCACCTAAAAAATCCGTTCACATGGCTGTATTGTGCGCTTCGTTTGGCGCATGTTGTCCGCTCTCAGGGCTGGCAGATTCTTCACGCACATTCGCGCGTTCCTGCCTGGATTGCCAATTGGACACACTGTTTCTGCCGCGTTCCTTATGTCGTTACAGCCCACGGAGAATTCGGCAACAAGTCACCGTGGATTTATGCTCCTTACAGAAAAGCGTGCCGAGTCATCTGCGTCAGCAACGCTGTGCAGGAGTCCATGAAATCGTGTTTTGCTGAAAATACAGAAGTTATTCTGAACGGGCTGAGCAAGCCGTCTGAGCTCTGGGATCCCCGCGAGAAAGATTCGCGCAAGCTGCTTTTTGTCGGGCGTCTCAGCTCCTTTAAAGGACTTCAGGATGTTCTACGCGTTCTGCCGCACGACATGGATTGGACGCTCGACGTCGTCGGCGACGGTCCCCAGAAAGAGGAGTGGGCGTCGCTGTGCCGTGAGCTCGGAATCAGCGACAGAGTTGTCTTCCGCGGATACAGCGACCGTGTCGACAGCTTCATGGCTCATTCTTCATGTCTTGTATTTCCCTCGTACATCGAAGGAATGCCGTTGACTGTTGCCCGTGCAGTGCAAATCGGACTGCCTGTGCTTGCTTCGGATATTCCGCCAATCGCAGAAATGGCAATGCCTGACAGCCGTCTTATCCCCCCGGGCGACTCTGCTCAGTGGGAAAAAGCAATCCGCCGCTTCCTTGAACAGGGCGTAACTGAGTGTCACTTTGATTCTTCTGCTGTTCCGTCTCTTGAAAAAATGGTCTCTCGAACGCTTGCCCTTTACACTGCGGTAATCAGTTCAACCTCAGATTTAAACAGAAATCAGAAAATGCAGTGCCCTGAACATGATGTCTTATAATGCTTTTATATAACGGAGGAGTTGTCGATGATAAGCAGGGAGATGGCTGAAAAATACGCGTTTTATGTCTGCGCAGCCGGAGCAGCTTTTTCGCCGTTAGGACCGGTCGTTCATTACACGTGCTGGGGGATAGCTCTTCTTTTCCTTCTATATCTGCGGATTGTATTCGGCGTTCCGCTGCTGAACACCGGCAACGCATGGGGGCGTAAAAGTCTGCTGCTGTTCGGCGGCGTTTTCGCTTGGATTGCCTGTGTTGGATTGCTGACGGCTGATTCGCTTTTTGCCTATGGACGGAACGTCTCAATCGTGTTTGAAATGGCGTTTGGCGTCTGGCTTGCGGCGCGGCTTCTCTGCACGGACGAAAAGCGGCAGAAATTTATACAGCTGTTCGCCGCGGCGACCGTTTTTATCTGTCTTGGAGTTCTTTTAAGGGAATACGGCATCATCCCTTATTTCCCGAACAGTACGCTGATAAGAAACTCCAACTCACTGGGCGGTTTTGCTGCGTTTTGCGCCGCGCCACTGGGCGTATTTGTCTTCTGGACGCTGCAGGGGAGAATGGCGCTGCAGCTTTGCGTGCTGACGCTGCTGGACGTTGTTCTGCTGGTCTCTTTTGCCTCCGGCGCGTGGCTTGCCGGGTTTGCCTGCGCGTGCGTCATTTTGTGGTACGGAGTGAAATATAAAAAGATATGCGTTAAATTTTTGACCGCTTTGGCTGTCTTCACCTTTGCGTGCATTGCCTGTATCAACTGGGCGACAGACGGCGAAATTCTGAATAGTTTCTCTCGTGAATACGAGCAAATGACAAGCGTTCGCGATCCTGAAAAACTGACGACATACAGAAATGAAATATGGAACGTGACGCTGTACCTGTTTAATCAACGTCCTATAACTGGCTGGGGAGGGAAGGACTTTAAGAAATTATATGACGAAGTCTTTGCGACGAAGAAAGAACAGCTGGGGCTCAAACTCGATCTACACGGCTGTCACCCGCACAACACGTTCTTGTATCTGCTGTACCTCGGAGGCGTTCCAGCTCTTCTGCTGTTCGCCGGTGCGCTGTACTACGTGATGAGAAAATCTCTCCGTCTCGCGCGGTCGGAGGCAAACACGCTTTATGCGTGGGGCGTTATGTCGGCAGCGATGACAGTCTGCGTTCTCGTCAACGGACTGACGGGAGATGTCCTGCAGGGGCGCCGCGACGTCGCTGTGATCGTATGGACTGTGTGGGGACTGATCGCCGGCTTGCCGATGGAGAGGACTGAATCAGAGCAAAAGTAATCCTGAGCAGACACTTCGCGGCATGCGCAGTTGTTTTCTGCAGCTTGGAAATGCTCTGGGGCTATTGTATAATTGAAACGTTACAACAAGGAGGTCATTACCGTGAATTGTGTTAAAAAGTCATTTGCACTGGCGCTGACTCTCTGTCTCTGCCTTTCATCTTCAGTCTTTTCGGCGGAGTGGAAGCAGAAAAAAGAGTTCACTGACGACAACGACGGAAGCATTACAGTGGAAGCGACGTACTTCGCCGCTGAATATGTAGAACGCGCGACGCAGGAACAGGCGGAGAAGAATCTTTGGACGGCTGATGAAGCGGAAAACTACCGCTACAACCTTCTTCAGCAGCTTCGCCTTGAAGACACAATCCCCATTTTTATCAAGTTCAAGAACATTGGTTCCCCGCTGCGCATGGCACCGTTTGACCGTCAAATTGAGCTGCGAATCGGCAAGAATGTCCTGAGTCCCGTCGATTTTGATAAGCGCTTCAACTTCAAAGTCGTTGATGAGCGCGAAGGATTTGTCTATTTCCCGCGCTATAATGAAAAGGGAAAGCCGTATCTGACGCCGAAAATTAAATCGGTTCGCCTGACGATAAACGGCAGTATTTCGCCTGTGACGATGGGCAAGTCAATGGATTTCTTCTGGGATGTCAAGGATGACGACCCGAACCGGCTCTATAAAGGCAAAGCCGGCGCGCGCATGGAGATGGATCGGCTTATTAAACGCCTCGGCAATCTGACGAAAAAGGGCAAAGAGCTTCAGAGTCAGCTCGATGAAGTTCAGGACGAGATCAAGATGATCAACACGCGCATGATGGAGCTCCAGGGTCAGCAGTAACGAACAGCACAACTTGAACAGCGGCGGCTCTGGCATATGCAGCGGGCTGCCGCTGTTTTTTTACAAGGAGGGAGAACAATGAATCGTCTTGCAGTGCTGACAAGCGGCGGCGACGCCCCCGGCATGAATGCGGCTGTGCGAGCTGTCGTTCGGTGCGCCGGTTATTACGGCATGGAAGTCTTCGGCGTTGAACAGGGGTATGACGGTCTTATCGACGGCGCGTTTAGAAAACTTGAGGCGCGCGACGTCGGCTCAATTATTCAGCGCGGCGGAACGATGCTGCGCACGGCGCGCAGTGAACGATTTCTGACTGAAGAAGGACGCGCAGCGGCGCTAGAGCAGTGCGTTCAGCGCGGCGTTGAAGGTCTTGTCGTCATCGGCGGAGACGGTTCATTTCGCGGCGCATGGGAGCTTCACCGGCTGGGACTTGCCGTCGTCGGAGTTCCAGGAACGATTGACAATGACGTGAACGGGACTGACATGACGATTGGCTTTGACACGGCGCTGAACACAGCGCTTGACGCCGTGCGCCGCCTTCGCGACACGGCGCACAGCCACGACAGGCTGTTCATCGTTGAGGTGATGGGGCGTCACAGCGGGTACATCGCGCTCCGCACTGCGGTCGCCGGCGGCGCGGAGCAGGTTGTGATCCCAGAGCTCCCGTTTAATCTTGACACGCTCTGCCGCAAACTGCAGCTGTCGTGTCTGAGCGGCAAGCGTTTTTCTGTCATTATCGTCGCAGAAGGCGCGATTTCCGGATACGAGCTGAAGGAACAGCTGAAAGCCAGAGGATATGATTCAACCGTTACCGTCTTGGGGCACATTCAGCGCGGCGGCGCGCCGACAAGTTATGATGCGACGCTGGCAAGCCGCATGGGAGCGTATGCTGTTGACTGCCTGCGCAGCGGGAAGCGAGGAGTCATGACTGGCATCGTCAACGGGATCATGACGCCTGTTCCGCTCGTTTTTACATGGGAAAGAAAAAAGCGTCCCAACGCCGAGCTGATCGAGCTTGTCGAAATGCTCAGCATTTAAACGAAAGAGCAGTCTGCGCAGAGTATGCGCAGACTGCTTTGATTAGAGTTTTGCACACCGTAAGCCGCCGATGTACGCTTGCCCGACGGAAATGCACTCGTCATTCGGCGACAGGAGATGGTGCCGAAGAGGTGTCAGACCTCTTTGGATCAGCTCTTCAGTCGTTTTTTGGAGCAAAAGACTGTTCTGCCAGCATCCTCCCGAAAGTGCAACTGTCGTGATGCCAGTGTGCGAAGCCGCGCCTTCGGCAAGCAGAGCGAACGACCGCGCCAGCTCGGCGTGCAGAGCCGTTCCTGCGGCTGGCGCTGGCGGATATTTCTCCGCTGCCCAGGCGACTAGAGGCGACCAGTCGATGACGTCGTTCAAGACGTTAATCTGCTCATGACCGTTGTCTGAAGCGGATGAGCTGCACAGAGATTCCAGCAGCATTGGCGCTTCTCCGTCGTAGCTGACGGAGTCCATCGCGAGGACAATTGAGGCAAAACCGTCAAAGAGGCGGCCGCACGAACTGGTCAGCGGGTATGAGGTCCATGCTTTCTCCATCAGCGCAGCTGACGCAGCTCTATGCGGCCAAAGCCGCGCGCACAGCTCAAGCGCCTTTGAAAAGCCGAACGTTTCAACGAGCAGGCTGAATCCGCAGCGCCATATTTCGCTGACAGCGCGGTCGCCGCCGGGCAGTCTGAATCTCCTGAGATGACCTAATCGCTCAAAGCCGTCAGCGTCTCCCAGAAGAAGTTCTCCGCCCCAGACCGTGCTGTCAGTTCCCCAGCCCGTACCGTCCATGATCAGCCCGAGAGAAGCCCCCTCTGTCCTGTTTTCAGCAAGACATGCCATCAAATGCGCGTAATGATGCTGGACTGACAGGACGGGCAGACTGCTGAATTCTTTCTGTGCCATCGCCGTTGAGAGGTACAGCGGGTGGGAGTCGTGGACGAGGAGTTTGGGCGCGAAGTTGTACAGATTTTTGAAGTGACGCAGGGCTGCCGTGTAAAACTGCGCTGTGCGGAGGTCCTTGACATCTCCCAGGTATTGGCTTGGAAAGATCATGGAATCCTGACTGAACGCAAAAGTCCCTTTCATCTCTGCGCCGGCGGCGATGACCGGCGCAAGCGGCGAACGGACAATAATCGGATTGGGCACGTAGCCGCGCGCGCGGCGGAGAATGATGGGGCTGTCCTCGTGATGGAGGAGAACGGAGTCATCAATTTTCATATGAATCGGGCGGTTGTGAATCAAAAATCCGTCGCATATCCCTGCAAGCCGCTCAAATGCTTCGTCGTTTTGCGAGACAAGCGGATCGCCGCTCATGTTTGCACTGGTCATGACGAGCGGATCCATATTTTCCATCAAAAGATAATGGAGCGGCGTGTAGGGCAGCATCAAACCGATTCGGCTAAGCCCCGGCGCCACCTGCGGAGCCAAAGATGAACTCTTTTTCTTT
>JAXEJY010000146.1:0-5338 GCA_034101315.1 Pyramidobacter sp. | reverse complement strand
GTCGTGCTGGAGCTTCAGGGCGCGCTCGACCTGCCGCTTCAAGTTGACTCATCAAAGCCCGAAGCCCTTGAAGCCGCCGTGCGCGTCTATGCAGGGAAGCCGCTTGTCAACTCTGTCAGCGGCAAAGCGTCAAGCCTTTCGTCCCTCCTGCCGATCGTCAAAAAATACGGCGCGTGCGTCCTCGGCCTGACGCTCGACGACTCAGGAATCCCTCAGACCGCCGAAGAGCGCTTTGCCGTCGCTGAGAAAATCGTCGCCGAAGCCGTCAGACTTGGAATCCCCAAAGAGGACATCTTCATCGACTGCCTGACGCTGACGGCGTCGGCTCAGCAGAGCCTCGTCTTTGAGACGCTCAAAGCCGTGCGCATGGTCAAAGAGCGCCTCGGCGTGAAAACAGTGCTCGGCGTCAGCAACGTGTCGTTCGGTCTTCCGCGGCGTCCCCTCATCAACAGAACCATGCTGGCGCTGGCGCTGGCGAACGGACTCGACGCCGCCATCATGAACCCCGGCGACATGGGAATGCAGGACACGCTGGCGGCGTGGCGCGTCCTGAGCGCTCAGGACACAGACTCTGCCCGCTACATCAGCTGGTGTGCCTCTTACCCTGCCGAGACAGTCTCCGCTCCGGCGGCAGCAAAAGAGTTCGCTGCCGTATCAGACGGCAGCGAACTGGCACGCGCCATTGCCCGCGGCACGAAGGACGAAGCGTACCGCTGCGCCGCAGAGCTGCTGAAGACGTGCGCGCCGCTTGAAATTGTCGAAAAACAGCTGATTCCCTCGCTCGACGCCGTGGGACGCGATTATGAGACGGGCACAATTTATCTGCCTCAGCTGATCAAATCCGCCGACGCGGCAAAAGGCGCGTTTAATGCCGTCAAAGAGGCGCTCGCGTCTCAGGCGGGAACGAGCGAAGCCGTCGATACCGTTATCCTCGCCACGGTCTACGGCGACGTTCACGACATCGGCAAGAACATCGTCAAAGTTATCATGCAGAACTACAACTTCAACGTCATCGACCTGGGCAAGGACGTCGCGCCGGAAGCGATCGTCGAGGCGGTCAAAAAAACGGGCGTGAAAACCGTCGGACTCAGCGCCCTCATGACGACGACCGTCGCCAGCATGAAAGACACGATTGCCCTGTTGAGGAAAGAGTGCCCCGGCACGCGCATCATCATCGGCGGCGCCGTGCTGACAGAAGAGCTGGCTCAGTACGTCGGCGCCGACGTCTACGCGCGCGACGCCATGGCAACCGTCCGCGCGGCAGAGCAGTTCGCCGCCGAGCGGAAACAGAACAGCTGACGCAGATCATCTCAGATAAAAACAGGCTGAAGAACGTCTTTAGGGCGCTCTTCAGCCTGTTTTTGTATTTTCCCCGCCGGAATCTACGGGCGCTGGGACGATTTTTTCTTCACCTTTGATGGATCCGGTCCGACGGGAATGGCGTATTTGAACTCAACGTTCAGCTCAAACGGTTTGTCATCAGACTTTCCCCACTCAGAGTTCGTCTGTCCGCTAAAATCCCTGTCGCTTTCAATTTTCAGCTCGCTGATCCGGTAGTCGCTGTAGTCCTTTCCTTCAATCTCCATGGAAAAGTTTCTGAATCTGCTGCGCGTGCCGAGCATGTTCTTCAGCACGTTCGACGCCAGCGCTTCGCCCGACAGGTCGCCTGTCATGCCCGACTCCAGAATCGCGCTGAATCCGCTTAAAACTCTGTTCAGCGCGCGCACGTTAATGTTTCCGTTGACGATGACGCTGTACATGTCCTTGTTGTGCGCGGCAAGGTCGGACGGAACATCGCCGATATATGACGGATAGTCCCCGAATTTCCGCCGCCAGAGCGAGCCGCTCAGCGCCAAAAATCGAAAAACTTTATCGTTCGGCGGGGCGCTCAGAGCGCTTCCCGGCAGCAGATACAGCTCATTTTCGTCAAAGCTGAAGAAGAAATTTCCTGTTTTGATGCGAATCGGCTCGTTGCCAGTGATCATGCTGCTGCCCGGAAAGTCTTTGATCTCGACATCAGTGAGCGTCAGACGGCTGTCGCCGTTTGCCGTCATCGTGATGCCGAGGCGCGCTTTCGCCGTCAAAGTAAGATTTGCCGTGCCGCTGACCTGCGCCGGAATGTTGAACGGCGCCGCAATTTTGGCGATGTCGGCGTCCTTCACGGAGAGTTTTCCCTGAAAAGCCGACTGGCTGACGATTCCCTCTGCGTCAATGCTGACCGTTCCGCCGCCCAGCTTGGCGGTCCCTTTGCGAATGGCGGCTTTGTCGTTGAGGTATGAAAAAGGAAGACGCAGATCCGTCAGCGCCAGTCCGTTCAGACTGACAGACGGCGCTGTAACAGATCCGACTGCCGAAGCCCCCTCGCGCGTGATGACGGCGTGCGAGCTGAGCGTGGCGCGCCCGTCAATCACGCTCTGCGCCGGCGCCAGCGCTCCCACGAGAATATCCTCAGCGCGGCAGTCAAGCTCGCACCGCCAGTCCTCTTTCAGCTCAACAATCCCGGCAACTCTCGGACGCCTGTCGCCCATCGCGAACGACGCGTCGATGACGACGTTCTTTCCTTTAAGCTGTGCCGAGATGTCGGGATCCATGACAGTAAATCCCTGCGCCTGAATCCGCGGGCCCGTGAAACGGCAGCTGAGAAGAGGTGCCGTCAAACCCCCTTTGGCGTACAGCGTCAGCGACCCCGTACCGCCTATTTTCAGATCCTTCGGCAAAAACGACGCCAAGCTGATGTCCTCACAGCTCAGAGCGAAATCGACAGCGCCTTTTGCGCCCTTGAGCGGCAGGACAATTGTTCCTCTGCCCGTCAAGGGCATGTTCATTGGGGTTCGTCCCTCAACCGCGCATTCAAGCACATCGCTGCCGCGCGCCGACAGCTTCAGCTGCTTCATCGCGCGCGAGGAGACGGACACATCGCTCAAAATTGCCTCGGCGCTGACATTTGGAATGCCGCCCGATAGTGAAACGTCAATACTGCCGTCAGCCCGTCCTCTGATATCCTGTTTCGGCAGAATCTTTTCAAGCCGCACGCCTTTGAGATTTCCTCGAAAACTAAATGACTTTGGAGCGTAGCGCGACAGCGCCGCCGCGCCTGATGCTTCAAGCGCGCCGCCGAACGCCCTGAGCGAGAATCGGTGCAGCTCCGCTTTGTCCGGCGAAACGCTCAGCTCAGCTGATATGTCTGTCAGCACAGCGGCGTGCGCGGCCTCGGCTCGCGGCGACACAGCCGTCAGCCGAATCTGCGGAGACGTCAGAGTTCCGGACACGTCAGCCGCGCACGACACCGTTCCCCCTAGGCTGAGCCCGTCAGGAAAATCCATAAACGCAGCAGCCTCTTGAAGCGAAAGTCCGTCGACGTTTGCCTTGGCTTTGAGATTCTGCCGTCCGGTCAGTTCAGCGCTGCCGCGGGCAGAGACGTTTGCCCCCATGAACTGAGCCGACACGTCAAAAGCAGCTTTGCGCGCGTCCGCGTCAATTGTGCCCGAAACTGCTGACAGCTTCATCCCCTGCCACGTCAGACTGCCGCCCCTCAGGACAGCGCGCCCCTGCGGCCGGACAGCCGGCCCGCTCACATTCAGCTCAAACGCGTCGAGCGAACCGCCTCCAAGCTGAGGAATCCATCGCCGCAGCCGCCTGAAATTCACCTTTTTCATCGTCAAAAAAGCGCGAAGCGGCATGTCCCGCTGCGACAGATCGACAGAACATTTTCCGTCGACAGGCGACGAGAACAGCTTTCCCGTCAGACGCTCAACGGCGATCCGTCCGTTTTCTGCGGAAACCTCGCACGAAATACTGCTGTCGGGCGCTTTCACGTTCAGCGCCGCGCCCAAAAAACTTCCGTCCAGCCCCGCGCGAACCGTCCCCGTCAGCGACGCCGCCTCTTTTTGGTACGCTGCGCTCAGCTTCACCGCATAGACAAAGCCGCTTTCAGACACGTCCGTCATGTCAGCCGACGCGCTGCGAATCTCCCAGTTCTGCGCGCCGCGGACTTGGGCAAGCGACAGCCGTTTGAGCGCGATCGGCAGAGGCGCGCGTTCCGTACCGGCGGGAAAATCCTGTGCTGCTGCGTCCGCAAGAGACGAGAGCTCGCTCTCGCGCAGCCGGACGTCCTGCGCGCTCAGAACGAGAACAGGTTTTTTCAGTTCCCACGTCTGAGCGTCAATCCGAAGCTCCACTCTGCCAGAAGAGACGATGTCCGGACGCTCCTTCGTGCCGGCTTTCAGCCCCGTCACCGCGTAGCCGTCAAAAGGATTCCCTTCAAGGCGGGCAAAACTGACCGACAGATGGCTGAGCGACGCCTGATAACGCCGAGCTGCGGCGCCAAGCAGCGCATTTGCCGTCTCTCCTCCGGAAAGAACCGCCGCCGTCAGCGCCACGAGGCACGTAAAAAGAGCCAGAAAAGTCAGATGTATTTTTTTCATCAGAACCTTTTCCTCCTGCTGTACATACACATTATCGCCCTCATTGTATACCCAAACCCGCCCGAAATACAAACGCGCTTTTGCCTTCTAAAACGGCGCGCAGATCGTGAGGACAAAACATGAGAGGAGAGGAAAAACATCGCACAGAACGTGTACGGCTACATTCGCGTCAGCACAAAAGACCAGAACGAAACCCGGCAGATCCTTGCCATGCAGTCTGCCGGAGTTCCCAAGAGAAACGTGTACGCCGACAAGCAGTCGGGCAAGGATTTCGACCGTCCTCAGTACAAGAAAATGCTTCAGAAAATGAAAAAAGGCGACCTGCTCTATGTCAAGAGCATCGATCGCCTTGGACGCAGTTATGCGGACATCCTCGAACAGTGGCGTCTGCTGACGCGCACAAAAGGCGTTGACATTGCCGTGCTGGACATGCCTCTGCTCGACACCCGCCGAGGAAAAGACCTGATGGGGACATTCCTTGGCGACGTCGTGCTTCAAATTCTGTCATTCGCGGCAGAAAACGAGCGCGCCAGCATCCGCGCCCGCCAGGCAGAGGGCATTGCTGCCGCAAAAGCCCGAGGCGTGCGCTTCGGCCGCCCAGCCAGCCCCCTGCCGCCGAACTTCTTCGTTTGCTGGCAGATGTGGAAAGACAAAAAGATCACCGCAACCGCCGCCGCAAAAAACTGCGGAATGCCCCTTTCTACGTTTCTCTATCACGCAAAATCCTGCGAAAAAAACACCCGCCAGTAAAAGCAAGGCATTTGCAGAAAAGCGTACTTTTCTGCAAATGCCCATTTGTATTTATAAACGCAGTATAGCACAATTTCTTTCAATTACTTAGCAACTAAAAGTATGTAAATACACATCAATTCTACAAAAAGAATACTCTTTTGAACTCTTCTCTGACATACAGA
>JAXEJY010000145.1:0-6347 GCA_034101315.1 Pyramidobacter sp. | reverse complement strand
TTCCCACGCCCACGGAATCGCATAGACGCAGACGCCAGTCGTGATGAGGCTGGTCACTGTATGCGAGCGGGCATAGCTGACTTTGTTCTTAAACACCAGAGAAGACATATCCGCTGAAATGTGGCTTCTCTCATACGATCCGTACGTGCCGCCGATAAAATAGAGCCAGAACGCCACATAAGCCGCCAGCTCTTCTATGCCGACCAGCGGAGTCTTGAAAATATAGCGCATGATGACTTCTATAAACACAGCGAGCGTTGTGATGCAAATCGTCAGAAGCATGACGATTCTCTGCAGGCGCAGCAGCGTGTTCCAGAGGAACAGAAGTGCAGTTTTCACTTTTCCAGCTCCTTTTTTTACCGCGCAGCTCTGGACGGCGAGCGCCCAGAGCTGCGATCACTAAAAAACTACTTGACTGAGTTCAGAACAGCGAGAAGGTTGTCGATCGTGGCTTTGCCGACGATGCCTTCAAGTTTCGGCCACGTTTTGGCGCGGATTTTCGCCGCCAGCTTGGCGTACTGATCGTCGGTGGGGACGTAAATCTTCACGCCGGCGTCAGCCATCTTCTGCATGTACATGGCGTCTTCTTTTTCGGCGCGCTCAAAGCTGGTGTCAGCATATTTTCTCGCGGCAGTCTGGAGGATTTCCTTCAGTTCGGGCGACAGTTTTTCCCAAGCCTTCTTGTTGACGTAGACAAAAGAGTGCTGGAAATGAGTGTTCAGCTGAACCCAAGCCTTGGTGACATCGATAAATTGCGACTGAGTGCTGTACGGCTGTCCGCCCATCTGGCAGTCGACGAGTCCGGTCTGAAGCGCCATGTAGATTTCGCCCCAAGCGACAGAGGTCGGGATATAGCCGAATTCCTGAGCCATGGATTCAAAAGCGATGTTTCCGCCAGGGACACGAGCTTTAAATCCATTCTTGCCGGAATCAGGATCGCAGGGATCGAACGAGGGAACGCGGGAGAATCCCATTCCGCCGAAGCCTTCAGCCACGACGGCAAGGGCTTTCAGACGGCTCTTGTCCATTTCCTTGGCAAGGATGTTGAACAGGTAAGGATTTTCGCCGATAAAAGCTTCACGCGCCTGCTTCCAGTTCATGACGCAGTAGGGAAGCACTCGAATCTGAAGAGCCTGATTGTACACAGCAGAAACGGGCATAATGCCTACCTGAATCGCGCCGCGCATAATCTGCTGCGACATCTCTTCCCAGCTGCCGAGCTGCTGGGCGGGGAACAGGTCAAACTTGATCTCGCCCTTGCTCTTCTCTTCAACTTCAGCGATGATGTTCTTGGCGATATCGTCAATCATGGAGTCGACGGGCATGTAGTGCGCCATCTTCCACTTCACAGCGCCGAGCGCGGGCAGACAAAGAGCGCCGACAAGGCATACAGCAAGGAACGGCTTCCAGAACGATTTTTTCACGAAAATCATCTCCTCAAAAAAATTTTTACTGCTCACGAACAATTACTTCATCATATGAAGGATTTCATCAATGCTCTTATCCTCAAGCCCCAAGGACGCAAGCGTTGTTCCCGTGTTCCAGTAGTCAGTGCCGTGAAGCTGCGACGCAAACGTGATAATCGTATCAGTCCTCGGCGTGGCGATTCCCGCTTTGTGCGCGATTCGCGCGATAGGCATGAGAACGCCGGGAACGTCTTCTGTGATGTAGCGGCTTCTGACGTTCTGACCGATGAGGTCTTCATACGGCGTTTCGGGGCTGTGGACGTATTCGTCAAGGTTCTTCGCGTCGTTCTGACCGTAGTATTTCTTCATGAGGGCAAGGCATGACTCCAGCTTGAAGCCGAGCTTTTCGCCGATCATGAGACGCTCTTCGTCGAGAAGTCCCATCTGCTCGCTGATCAGAGGCGTAATGCCGTCCATGTAGTGGCGGTACGTCGTGGGGTGTTTCTCAATTTCGCCGTAGTTCAGAAGGACAGGATAGGGATGCATGACATAGTTGATGTTCGACAGATCCTGGACGAGGATGTGCTCAACCGCTTCAAACGTGACGTAGCCGTCGAACGCGTCGTTCAGAACGCTTCTGACATAATCATCGGCGGCAATGGGGCTGCTGGCGAGGTGAATGGCGTATTTCTTCTTGAGAATGTGAACCGTGTCAAACTCGCTGATTCGGCAGGCATACGGCATGGTCTCCGTCGTCGAGATCGAGATCTGCTTCGTGCAGCCGGCTCTGCTCATCATGTCGCGCAGACGGTACGCCGCAAAGTTGCCGGGGACGACGACGACATGCTGACCGTCTTTGAGGTGCGGAATCATCTTCGTAAAGATGGGCTCATGTGCAAATGAAGGAACGATCACGAGGATCATCTCGGCGCCGTCCATGGCCTCTTCAATGTTCATCGTCACGCCCGCAAGCGTGCCGGTCAGGTTGATGTCGCCCTTCAGCGAAATTTTTCCGCCGGCTTTCAGCTTCGTAAAATCAGGAGCGTCGCTCAGCGGCTCCCACATGACGACGGGATATCCCTTTGCCGCGATCTGACCGCACCAAGCGCGCGCACCGTTACCGCTTCCAAGAACAGCAAACTTCATATGCATTCCTCCTCGCATTCGCTCGTACAATTAGAAGTTAAGGCTGGCACCCGGGTTTGCCGTCTCTTCATAAATCAAAGAATAATCTTTGAAATCCTTTTTGTCAACTGACACGATACCCGTAAAATGAGAGGAGAGAATAGAAATTCATCACAATGTATATAAAAACTGCCGTCCATATTTACAGCACAAACGCATTGAAGGAGACTCACTGCTTGTTTTCAGACTGGTTTTCCATTATTGAGAGATTTTTAAACCATAGTGAAATTTCATTCATTTCGCAAAAAACAAAAAATTTGTGAAAGCCGTCTCAAGTCCAGCGAAGAACGGCTTTCACAAATTATGACAATCAACTCTTCAGTTTTTAGATCGGTTCTTTAGCCAAGCGCCGTGTCGAGGATCATCATGGCGACAAAGCCGATCATGACGCCCATGGCGGCGTCGTCGCCGCTTCCGCTTGACTGAGACTCGGGAATGACGTCTTCAACGACGACGAAGATCATCGCGCCGGCGGCGAAGGCGAGCGCAAAGGGCAGAAACGGACGCACGGCGGCGGCAAGAATCGCGCCGAGAACTCCGAACACCGGCTCGACCAGCCCCGAATACTGACCGTACATGAAGCTCTTCCACGCCGACATCCCTTCACGGCGCAGAGGAAGCGACACTGCCATGCCCTCGGGAAAGTTCTGAATCGCCATGCCCGCCGCCAGGACGAACGCGCCTGCTGCGCTGGCAGAGGTTGATCCGCTCGCAGCGGCGCCGAACGCCACGCCGACGGCAAGTCCTTCGGGAATGTTGTGCAGCGTGATGGCGAGCATGAGCAGCGCGGAGCGGCGCAGGGAGCTTGGCGTTCCCTCGGGCTTCTGAGCGCCGGGGTGCAGGTGGGGCATGAGGCGGTCGGCAAGGCGCAGGAAAAACCCGCCTGCCATAAAGCCGATTGCGGCAGGCAGCCACTCCGGCCATCCCATTTCCGCCGACATTTCCATCGCCGGTTCAAGCAGAGACCAAAAGCTGGCGGCGATCATGACGCCGCCGGCAAAACCCAGCATGACGTCGAGAAAACGCCGTCCCGGCTCGCGGTTGAGGAAGACGACGGCAGCCCCCGCCGCCGTCGCCGCCCACGTGAAAAGCGTGGCAGCGAGCGCCTGAAGAGGCGCTGAAAGATCTGTAAAGAAATCTGGCATGATAAAACTCCTTCCATAAAAGACCGTTGTGCATATCTCACTTTTTTATGAGGGATATAAAGTTACGCACATTCTATCACAGACACGCTCAATTTGCCGCTCTGCGTCCTGATGTAATGCGCACAAAAACAAACATTACGGAATTAAGCAAAAGCAAGTCGATAATTTTATGGAATTTATGACAAATAGTCGTTAAAACTTACCTTTTCAAACCGTCATTTCCTTCAAACGATAGTGTTATTTCAGTTTGTTTTGTTATAGTATTTATAAACACATAATCAAAATTTTACATTTGACGTGGGAGAGTGATTTTTGAATGAAGAAGTTTATTCTCAGCGCAGCTCTGGTGCTTGGCATTGCAGCCAGCGCGTTCGCCGCGCCTCTTGACGCATTCAGCGGCATGAAGGGTACTCTGGACATCGCGGGCGGAACGGCGCACATTCCTGTGATGAAGGAAGCTGCCAAGCGCATCATGAAGGTCAACCCTGAAATCCGCATCACCGTCGCGGGCGGCGGAAGCGGCGCCGGCGTGAAGCAGGTCGGCGAAGGTCTTGTCGCCATCGGCAACACTGGCCGTCCTCTGAAAGAAAAAGAAGTGGCTCAGTACGGCCTTGAGACGTTCCCCTTCGCCATTGACGGCGTTGCGGTCGTCGTCAACCCCGCAAACACGGTCAGCGAACTGACTCGCGCTCAGGCTGCCGACATCTACGCGGGAAAGATCACCGACTGGGCTGAAGTGGGCGGAAAGCCCGGAAAAATCAACGTGTTCGGCCGTGAAGACGGTTCCGGCACGCGCGAAGTTTTCACCGACAAGGTTCTCAAAAAAGGTCCTCTTGCCGCCAGCACGAATGTCGTCAACTCCAACGGCGCGATGAAGACCGCCGTCGCTCAGGATCCCCGCGCCATCGGCTACGTCGGAATCGGTCACATTGACAGCTCTGTCAAAGCTCCCGTCCTCGACGGCATGACGGCTTCTCAGGAAAACGCCGCGAACGGAACGTACACGGTTGTCCGCGACCTGTTCATGAACACGAAGGGCAAGCCGACCGGTCTGACAAAGGCCTTTATCGACTACATCTACTCGGCTGAAGGCGCTGAAATCATCGCCAAGTCCGGCTACATTCCGATTCCTGCAAAGTAAAACTCTGGTCTGTACGGCTTCAATACGCGGGGAAAGCGGCGACGCTCTCCCCGCGTATGTCTTTGCGAACTGAAAAGGGGTGATGCGCGGTGAACCGCACACACGGAGCGCCGCTGTGGCTGAGAGGTTCTGCTGCCTGCTCGGCTGCGCTGATGAGCTCTGTTTTCGGCTTTATCATCGTCTGCGCGCTTTCAGCCGCCGCGGACGGAAATTTCAAAAGTCTTGCGGGGTCTGTATGGCAGCCCGATTCCGGTCAGTTCGGCATGGCTCCGATGATCCTGTCGACGCTGCTGGTTTCGCTTGGCGCTCTGGCGCACGGCTGGCTGCTCGCCGTGGGGTGCGCGTGCTTTATCCACGGCATCGGCCCGCGTTTTCTGGGGCGCGCGCTTCTGGCGCTGATCCGCTTTATGACGGCGATTCCGACGGTCGTCTACGGGTTCGCCTCAATTTTTCTTCTAACGCCGCTCATACGAAACGGACTGGGCGGTTCGGGGCTGTGCTGGCTGACGGCGTCGCTGATTCTTGGGCTTCAGATTCTGCCGTCAATGACGCTGACGCTCGACGGAGCGATGAAGGGGGTGCGCGCTGAAACAGAGTTGACAGCGCTGGCGCTGGGACTGTCGCCGCAGGAACACCTCGCGTGGGTGATTCTGCCCTCGTGCCGAAAGGCGCTCGTCTCCTCCGCCGTTCTCGGGTTTGGCCGCGCCGCAGGGGACACGCTGATTCCGACGATGCTCGCCGGAAACGCGGTTCAGTTTGCCTCGTCGCCGCTCGACTCCGTTCGGACGCTGACAGCGCACATCGGTCTTGTCACGTCGTCTGACATCTCCGGTCAGGCGTACAGCTCAATGTTCCTCGCAGGGGGCATTCTTCTGCTGTTCAGCACGGCGGCAAGCCTGACGCTCCGCCTGCTCGCGCCGAAAAAGGAGAACTGCTCATGAGAGGAAAACTTCTGTTTCTTCTGGCGTGGGCGTCGGCGCTTCTCGTTCCAGCGTCCATACTGACTCTGACGGGATATCTGGCGCTGCGCGGCGCGCCTGCTGTCGGCTGGCAGCTCTTTTTTGGCGACACGCCGCCGCTTGACGCAATTCTGGGGCGTCTGCCGGTGTGGGACGGGCTTTGGCCTGCCGCCGCGGGAACGCTGTGCCTTCTGGGGCTGACGATGCTCTTGGCGGTCGTGCCGGGAATCAGCTGCGGGATTTATCTGACGTACTTCGCTTCAAACACAGTAAAGCGGTGGCTTCGGCTGGCAATTGACCTGCTGTCGGGGGTTCCGTCTATTGTCATGGGACTTTTCGGATTCGTCCTGATTCTGGCATTGCGTCAGCTGGGACTGAACGCGACGACGTGCCTTTTTCTGTCGGCGTTCTGTCTTGCCATTCTCGTCCTTCCGCCGCTTGCCGTCACTGCCTCGTCGGCATTTGAAAATCTCCCGGACAGTCTGCTGCTCACGGGGGAGGCGCTCGGCAT
>JAXEJY010000144.1:0-5481 GCA_034101315.1 Pyramidobacter sp. | reverse complement strand
CGCCATGAGCGCGACGCCCAGCGACCGCATCATGACTTTCTCCGCCGCGCCGACTGACACTGCCACGGCTGCCGCAGCGGCAATCAGACCGGTGATCATGCAGGGGACGAGGATCTTATAGTTGATATATCTGAAGTTCGTGACGACGACGATAAAAGCTGTCGTGAAACCGCAGAGCGCCGCGACGGCGACAGACTGCGAATAGGGCATAATATACGGCCAAACTGCCATGACGACGCCGCCGAATCCAAATCCGCACACGGTCATCACAACACTGCCCACAAGGCTTGTCGCCATGACGACAACTGACGAAAACAAATCCATCTTTCCACCACTCTCCTGTTCCGGCAGGTCAGTTTTTTTGTTCTGACTTCGTTTATTCTGACGATCAAACAGCGCCTCAGCGGTATTATACACCCGCTGAGGCGCAAATTTTCAGGAGAGGACGAAAAAATCAGAGCGCCCAGACGTGATTGAGCGGGCCGGAACCGCGTCCGAGGTCAAGTCCTGCTTTCAAAGCGCCCGTGATGTACGCCTTGGCGTTGGCGACGCTCTGCTCGACAGAGCAGCCCGCCGCGAGGTTGCACGCGATGGCAGACGACAGGGTGCAGCCCGTTCCGTGCGTGTTGGGGTTGTCCACGCGCGGCGAGTCGAACCACGTGCTGCGTCCGTCGGCAAACAGGAGGTCGTCGGCGCTCTCCGTCAGATGACCGCCCTTGATCAGCACGGCGCCGCCCAGACCGTCTGAGATGGCGCGCGCGGCGCGCTCCATTGCTTCGCGCGTCTCAATCGCAAATCCGCAGAGGACTTCAGCCTCAGGAATGTTCGGAGTGATGACGCGACCAAGGGGAAGCAGCTCGCTTTTCAGGGCGCTTTCCGCGCCGGAGCTGAGCAGCTTGCTGCCGCTCGTGGCGACCATGACGGGGTCGACGACGATGTTCTCCGCCGCGTACTCTTTCAGCTTTCGGGCAATGACGGAGATGATCTGCGCGTTCGAGACCATGCCGATTTTGACGGCGTCAGGACGGATATCGTTAAAGACGCAGTCAATCTGCGACGCGACAAAATCCGGCGACGCTTCGAGGACGCCGTACACGCCCGTCGTGTTCTGCGCCGTCAGCGCTGTAATCACGCTCATGGCATAAGCTTTATGCGCCGTCATCGTCTTGATGTCAGCCTGTATTCCAGCTCCGCCGCTGCAATCTGATCCCGCGATTGTCAACACTTTATACATTGCAGAACACCTCTTGTGAAAGATTTTTCAGCTTCCGCGCAGCGTCTTCGATATCCTTCTGGGCGAAGAGCGCCGACACGACGGCGACGCCGCCGATCCCCGTGCCGCGCAGACGTGCGATGTTTTCGCCGTTAATTCCGCCGATTGCAACGACGGGAATGGAAACAGCGTCGCAGATGGCTTTGAGCGTCTCGCAGCTCAGACATGACGCGTTTTCCTTCGTGCCCGTCGAAAAGACGGCGCCTGCCCCAAGATAATCCGCGCCGCACGCCTGAGCTTTTAGAGCTTCCTCGACGCTGTGGACGGACACGCCAAGAATTTTGTCTCTGCCGAGGGCAGCGCGCGCCGCGCTGCTTTCCATGTCTTCCTGCCCAACATGAACGCCGTCGGCGCCGCACGCCAGAGCAATTTCTACGTCGTCGTTAATCACGAACGGAACGCCGTATTTTCGCACCAGGGCTTTGAGCGCCGCCGCTTCAGCGAGAAATCGGGTTCTGTCGAGCTCTTTCTCCCTCAGCTGGACAAACGTCGCGCCGCCTTTCAGACATTCTTCGACGGCGGCATAGAGCGTTTTCTCCCCAAGCCAGCGTCTGTCAGTCACCGCGTAGAGCGTCATCTGTTCTTTAGAGCATTTCACAGCAAGCCCCTCCTGTAAGCATTGTTTCGTCCATGCGCGACAGAGCGTCGATAAAATGGACTCTGAACGAACCTGTTCCGCTGTTTTCTTTCCGCACGTGCTCCGCCGCTGTCTGTCCGGCAAGCCCTGCCGCGCACAGAGCTGCAGCGCACGCCTCAAACGCCCGTCCTGGATTGGCGGCGAGACACGCCGTCATGAGGGCGCTGAGCATACATCCTGTTCCCGTCACGCGCGCCATCATGGGATGGCCGTTTCTGACGGCGCAGACGCGCGTTCCGTCCGATACGATATCGACGGCGCCCGTCACGACGGCAACGCAGCCCAGCTGGCGCGCGCAGGAGCGGACAAACTCGCCTGCCTGCGTCAGCGCGTCCGGCGCGACGGCGTCGGACGTCTGAGCGTCAACGCCGCGCCGCTTTGAGCCGCCGAGCAGGAGTGTTTTCATCTCTGACGCGTTGCCGCGCACCGCCGTCAGCTTCACTCCGTCACACAGCCTGTGAGCGGCGGCAGTTCGGAACGCCGACGCGCCGACGCCGACGGGGTCGAGCAGAACGGGAATGCCGCGCCGCGCCGCACAGCGCCCCGACGCCAGCATGGACTCCAGCGCGCGGCTGCTGAACGTTCCCATGTTGAGACAAAGCCCCGAAGCCGCCTGCGTGATCTCCTCCGCCTCCTCTGGGGCGTCTGCCATGACGGGCGACGCGCCGCACGCCAAAAGGACGTTGGCGCAGTCGTTGGCAGTTACGTAATTGGTGATACAGTGGACGAGCGGCGAGACGGAGCGCACTGCCGCCCATGCCGCGCCGAGAATCTGCGCTTCCATGTCTGAAAAACTCCTTTCAAACGCTGCAGGACAAAAAAAGCCGGAAACCCCGCCGTGATTCGGGATTTCCGACTGCGCTTGCGCGAGACGCGTTCCTCCGTTGGCATTACCCAAATCAGGTCAAAGGGTCGAAGCTGTGAAGACTTCCTCTCAGCCTGCTCATTGCAAGCTCCCCTGCGTATTCAGCTTTTCTCAGTTTTCAGCCTGTATTATAGTTTTTTCGTCAGGAGTGTCAAGACAGTTCAGACGCGCAGAACGCGCTCCAGCTCTCCGCTGAACGTCGCGACCAGCGTGCCGTTTTCTACGGAGACGGAGCTGGGAACTCCGCAGAACTCGTTGCTGACGCCGCGCGCGACTGAGGGCTCGAGCGTTCCCCGCTCAAGAGTGTATTTCAGCCCTCTCAGCGTCACGCCGCGCGCGGTTTCGCAGAGGCAGAACACAGAAATATAGCCGCAAAACGACGCGTCAAAACAGATCGTCCCGTCTGTAATCGACGTGATGATTATGCCGCTCCCGGTTAAAAAACCTCTGCCGCCGCGGCGCGATATGTACATCAGCGTCTGAACGTTCGCAAGCGTGTGATCAAGGCGCCCGCCCAGACCGCCGTACAGGGCAAATCGGCTGTATCCGAGTTCGAATCCCTTTTGGACAGCAAGCATCATGTCCGTGTCGTCCTTCACCGACGGGTGGCGCACGACATTTTTGTGGTCGGGGACGCTCCCAAGCGAGTCGAAGTCGCCAAGAACCATGTCGGCGGGCAGCCCCAGATCGCTCAGAAACTGAAAACCGCCGTCGGCGGCGATGACATAATCCCCGGTGCGCGGACGCAAGCCGTCAGGACAAAAGTCACCTGCGCCGACAATCCAGCACACACGGCTGCTCATTCAGCACCATTCTTTCCGTCTTCATTTTGATACGCTTCCGGCTGACGCGAAGGCGCATAGAGTGTTTTGTACACTTCATAGTTTGAGAGAACATTTTTGACGTAGGTATTCGTCTCCGCAAAGGGAATGGATTCTATCCACGCGTCGGTTTCCAGACCGCCGCGAGTTTTATTCCATTTTCCTACGTTGCCGAGACCGCCGTTGTACGCTGCGACCGCCCAGTCAAGGCGTTTGAACGATTCGATCAGGTAACTGATGTACGACGTCCCCAGCGTCACATTGTTCGAGATGTTGTACAAACTGTATCGAGAGAGCTTCACTTTTTTCGCCTCCATGGCAGCCGTCGCCGGCATGAGCTGCAGCAGCCCCGCCGCGCCTGCCGGGCTCGTCGCTCCGGGGTCAAATGAGCTCTCCTGGCGCATAATCGCCCAGACGAGGAGAGGATCAACACCAAACTGTTTTGCAGCTCTTTCCACTTCGCGGCGCCACGGGCGCGGATACGCCAGCTCCAAAAGCCCGCGCGGCAAAGCATCCCCCGTCATCAGACCGCCGAGTACGCCGCGCATGTCGGCATACGCCTGAGCTTCCTGCCCCAGCCACAGAGCAATTGACGCGCGGTTCATGCGCGACGCGGCGTCCTTGCGCCCGGCGAGTTCCATGCGCGCGTGCGTCATGAATCCCCACTGCTCAAGCTCCGTTTTTTCGACGTTCTGAAGCTCTTCTGGAAGAGGCCCTGACGTCACCTTAAGAACGCCGCCGGGGACCGTCAAAAAGCTGTAGATGCTGAGACTGTGCTCGCGCCGCAGCCATTCGCGAAGCCCGTCCGCCTCTTGAGTCCTCCCCAATGAGTCAAGCGCCTTGGCTCGCCAATAGAGAAGCCTCGCCATTCTGTCCCCGCGCGATGAGCCGGCAGCCTGCGTCCAGAGCTCCAACGCTGACTGCGCGTCGTTATTAAGCCACGCTTTCCAGCCCGCCGTCCACAGCATATCTCCGCGGCGCGACGCCGACGGAAAACGGCGGATGTACTCGCTCCGCGCCCAGTCGGCTTTTTCCCAGCGGCTCGTCGCAAGAGAATAGAGCGCTGAAGAAGCCTGGACCGTATTTTTGCTGCGGGCGGCGCGCAGAAGAACGTCGAGCGCCTGCGGCTCAGCCGCTCCGCCGAGCATCAGAGACAAGCGCGACAGAGAGCGGCTGACGAAGCTGCCTTTTTCACGAAAGACAAGACTGCTGAAAAGAGGCATTGCCTCAAGAGGCCGCTTCAGCCGCGACAGCGACATCGCCAGATAGTACGCGCCGCTTTCGCCGAACGCCGCGTTCAGCTTCAGTTTTTCGAGATGCTTCACTGCGTCAGCGTAGCGTCCTCTCACGTACGCCGAGTAGCCGAGCCGATAGTTTTTCTCAGGCGATTCAGGAATTTTCTCAGCGTATTTCAGCGCTGCGGCGTTCCGCGGATCCAGCTTCAGGAGCTTCAGCGCGTCAGGAGCCGCAAGGCGGTCAATCGCCGCCAGAGCTTTCAGAGCCGTCAGCTCACCCGCACTGCTCGAAGACGACGCTGCCATTCGCCGAAGCCATTTTTCCTCTTCGGCAGGATTTGACGTCAGCCGCGACAGAGCGTAGACCGTATAGTAGCGCACCAGATTCGGCGGATTTGATTTATACAGATCAAGCGCCGCGCCGTACGCTTCTTTGAAACGCTCAAGCCGTTCCAGCGCCAAAACAGAGAGAAGGCGCGCGTACGGCAAAACCTCCGCCGGATAGGCATCTCCAACCCGTTTCATGTACTCCAGTGAATCTTCCCAGCGCGACTGATACCACATGGCGTTTGCCGTGAGGGACATTTCTTTGGGAGTCAGTTCCGGCGACGCCGCCAGCAGGGCGTTCAGCCCCTTCCAGTCGCGCGCGA
>JAXEJY010000143.1:0-3407 GCA_034101315.1 Pyramidobacter sp. | reverse complement strand
GTCGATCGTTCGAATCTCGCGGTACCACCCTGCTTGAATGCGTGTTCTGCATTCCTCTTGCGACCCTCTGACGCGGATCAGTCCGGGAATTTTACTCCGGCGCTCATTACAAACGCCTTTCAGATTCCAGCTCCCCGGGCCTTGCCTTTTATGCTTTTCGCGCGGAAGCCCTTCCAGCCCATGGAGCTTCCTCTCTGTCAGCGCAAAGTCGGCGCATAAACGGATCCGGTTCATCGCTTTTTCGTGTTCAGTTGTGACAGGGTGAATTATACATGCCTCGGACTTTCTGTCAAGATTTTCTTTAATTTAATTTCCCCTTTCGCACAATTGTAAGGAATACATAAAAAACACACTGGCGAATCGGCAGGATTTGTGCTATTGTACAAATAATATCGGACGAAAACGGTCATACCAAGGGGGAATAAAAATGAGCGGACGCATCGTCACAATCAGCCGAGAATACGGCAGCGGCGGCAGAACGATCGGAGAACTTACAGCTGAAAAGCTCGGCGTTCCTTTTTACGACAAAGTGCTCATCGACATGGTCGCTCAGAAAAGCGGCTTCGCCATTGACTACATCAAGAACACCGAGGAAAAGGTGACGCATAATTTTCTGTTTAACCTGGCGGCGAATGGTTTTTACACCAACAGCGTCTTTGTCAATGACGGGCTGCCTGCGTCAGACAATCTGTTTATCCTTCAGAGCAAAATTATCAGAGAACTGGCGGAAAAAGGGCCGTGCGTCATCGTCGGGCGCTGCGCCAGCTACATTCTGCGCGACCGTCACGACTGTCTGAACGTCTTTATCCACGCGCCGCTTGCCTCACGCGTGAAGCGCGCCGTCGAGGAGTACGGCATCGCGGCGGAAAACGCGGAGCAGACGGTCAAGCGGAACGACAAAATCCGCGCAAAACACTGCCTGTACTACACGGGCACAAAGTGGGGGGAACTGCGCAACTACCACGCTTCATTCAGCAGCGACCTTCTCGGCTGCGAAGGAACGGCTTCCCTTATCGCTGAAATGGCGCAGCACATGGGGGCTGTCGACAGCTCCCTTGCAGAAATTGAAGAATAATACTTTTGACATTCCAAACAGACTGTTTCCGGCGTTCTTTCGGGAGCGCCGGAAATTTTTTTACTAATCGGCGGGGAAAATACTAATGAAACGACATTTTCAAGGCAAAATGCTTTACAATAATTCGGTTTGAAGTTTTGTTTTTATCATGATGGGAAAGCTGTGTGAGGAATGTACAAACCGAAAATTTTATCTGACGCGAAGTATTTCACCAAAGCAAGCCTGACGGCTGACATCTTTGCAGGCGTCACAGTCGGCGTCGTCGCTCTGCCTCTGGCTATGGCGTTTGCGATTGCCAGCGGTCTGCCGCCTGAAAAGGGACTTTTCACCGCGATTGTCGCCGGATTTCTTATTTCCGCGTTCGGCGGCAGTTCTGTTCAAATCGGCGGACCGACTGGGGCGTTTGTCGTCATCATTTCCGGCATTTTGACTCAGTACGGCATGAGCGGTCTGGCTCTGTGCACGCTCATGGCTGGCGCGCTGCTGATTCTCTTCGGCGTGTTCCGCTTGGGCGCGTTCATCAAGTACATTCCATTCCCCGTTACAACAGGCTTCACGACGGGAATTGCCGTGACGATTTTCTCCACGCAGATTCCCGACCTTTTGGGGCTGAATCTGACGAACGTTCCGGCTGACTTCATCGGCAAGTGGTCTCTCTATCTCAGCAGTCTGAACGGAATCAGCTGGAGCGCGGCCTATCTTAGCCTCGGCACGATCCTCGTGATTATCGCCGTGCGCCGTTTTGCGCCGAAAGCGCCGTTCATGCTTGTCGCCATGGTCGCGGCAACCGCGGCGGCACAGCTTCTGGGACTCGACGCCGCGACAATAGGCAGCCGCTTCGGCGATCTGCCGCGCTCCCTTCCGGCGCCTGTTATGCCTCAGTTCAACATGGGGGACCTCGGCGGACTTGTCGCTCCGGCGCTGACCGTCGCCATGCTGGCAGCAATTGAATCGCTTCTTTCCGCGACCGTCGCCGACGGAATGACGGGCGGACGCCACGACCCCAACGCAGAGCTTATCGGTCTGGGGATCGCCAATGTGGGCAGCGTGATGTTCGGCGGAATTCCCGCTACGGGCGCGATTGCGCGCACAGCGACGAACGTGAAGAGCGGCGGACGCTCGCCGGTCGCCGGCATGGTTCACGCGCTCGTTCTGGCTCTGCTGCTCCTCCTGTTCGCTCCGGCGGCGAAGATGATCCCTCTGGCGTCTCTTGCCGGAATTCTGGCTGTCGTCAGCTACAACATGAGCGAGCTTCCCAACTTTTTCACCATCTGCCGCGGCCCGAAAAGCGACGCGTGCGTTCTGATTATCACGTTCCTGCTGACGGTTCTTGTTGACCTGACGGTCGCTGTGGGCGCTGGCGTCGTTCTGGCAGCGCTTCTGTTCATCCACCGCATTTCGTCGCTGACTGAGGTGAAGTGCGCCGGCAAAGAGAACGGCCTTGACGGATTTGCCGCGCCTGAGGGCGTCGAAGTGTTCGAGATTGAAGGGCCGTTCTTCTTCGGCATGATTGACACGTTCAAAAATGCTCTGCGCGCCGCGGACAGCAGCTGCCGCGCTGTCGTTCTGGTATTCCGCCGCGCCCTGTCCATGGACGCGTCAGCCATTCACGCGCTGAATCAGGCGTATGCGTCGCTGCGACGCGACGGCGTCCAGCTCGTCTGCGCGTGCGTCAAACCTCAGCCGTTTGAGGCGATGAAGCGCGCCGGACTCGTCGACAGCATCGGCGCGGACAACTTCCAGCCCGACGTCGATTCTGCCCTGAAAAAAGCTGAAAGTCTTCTGAGCAAATAGTTTCGGCGTCCTGAGCGCCGAACAGCATTCAACACGGAGGTGTTTTCGGTGAGAAAAATCATCGCTGCCGTTCTGTTTCTGTCAGCTGTTCTGGCTCTGCCCGCAGCAGCGCGGGAAGACCGATGGGAAATCGGTTCTGTCGATACAGCGTTCAAGCTGATCGGACCGAATCACAAAATCATGGTAGAGGCGTTCCGCGACCCTGATTTTCCGTCGATTGTCTGCTATGTTTCCTACGCTAAAGCGGGCGGCGTGTCCGGCGCTCTGGGATTGGCGGAAGATCCGGCGCGCTTTTCACTGGCAATTGAAAAAACCGACTCGGCGCCTTTAACAATTGAGAAACGGCACAAGCGCGAAACGCAGGTTTTCACCTCGCGCTCCGCGCTTTTCAGAAAGATGAAAGTCGTCCGGTTTTACGATGACCAGACAGAGGCGTTTGTCTACGTCGCCGCGTCTACAGTCCTTCTTGACGGCAGTCCGTACAACGCTATTGCCGTCATCCCGACGAAATAAGGCTGCTGCACTCAAAAAGCGAGGG
>JAXEJY010000142.1:0-4540 GCA_034101315.1 Pyramidobacter sp. | reverse complement strand
TGAAACTGCTGCCGATGATCATCCCGGCGATTCTCGTCATGGCGTCGGCGATTGACTGCTACCTGTCCTACTGGGTCTCCGCAAAGGTAATAAAGCGCCTCAGAGGCACCGAGCTGCCGCAGCTGCCGCCGTTTTCGTCGTGGAGATTTCCGCAGAGCGTCCTTTTCGCGTTTTTCGCCGCCGTGCTGTGCGGTTTTCTTGGCGTGTCCTACGGCGGACCGCAGGGGCTTCTCGTCCGCGTTGCGCTCAACCTGCGCCTGCTGGTCAGCTCTCTGTTCATCATCCAGGGACTGTCCGTCGCCGTCTATTTTTTGAAGCGCAAAAACGCGGGCAAAGTTGTGACCGGCTGCGTTGCCGCGGCGGTTCTGTTTATTCCGTTTCTGTCGCAGCTGGCGACGATGGTCGGTATCTTTGATATCTGTTGGGATCTGCGAGTTCGTTATGGAGGCGATCGTTCATGAAAGTAATCCTTAAAGAAGACGTGCGCAAACTTGGCAAAAAAGGCACTGTTGTGGAAGTCTCTGACGGGTACGCGCGCAACTATCTGTTCGCGCGTCAGCTTGCCATTGAAGCGACAGGGCAGAACGTCAAAGAGCTGAGCGACAAAAACGCTGCCGCTCAGCGCCGCGACGAGAAAATGACCGCTGCCGCTCTTGAGCAGAAGGCGAAAATTTCCGGAAAAGTCGTCAAGATGAGCATCAGCGCCGGCGAGGGCGGACGCCTTTTCGGCAGCATCACTGCCGCGCAGGTGTGCGAAGCTCTTGAAAAGCAGTACGGTGTCAGCGTCGACAAGAAAAACCTGAAAATTGACGGCGTCGTCAAAAGCCTCGGCGCATATCCTCTGAGCCTCAAGCTGTACACCGGCGTTGAGTGCTCCATGACCCTTTCAGTCGAAGGACAGTAGCGCGCCGTGGCCGGCGAAATTTTCGATCGTCTGCCCCCAAGCAATCTTGACGCCGAACGCGCTGTTCTGGGCGCCTGTATTCTGGACCGCGACGCGCTGGTTGACGTCATCGAGTTTCTCGACAGCGACGATTTTTACGACCTGAACTACCGCGACGTGTTCAGCGTCATTGCCGAGATGGTGAAGAACAATCAGCCCGTCGACATGCTGACGCTCTGCAACGAGCTTGAACGGCGCGGACTTCTTGAAAAGCTGGGAGGACAGGCGTTTCTCGCGTCAATCGTCGACAGCCTGCCCACGGCGGCGAACGCCGAATACCACGCGCGCATTGTCCGCGAAAAGGCGTTGCACCGCCGCCTGATCAGCGCCGGAAACGCCATTGTCCGAATGGGCTATGACGAGAGCAAAGACTTGAACGAACTGCTTGAAGACGCCGAACGCCTTGTCTTTGAAGTGTCCCGCCAGAGAAACGAGTCCAGCTTTAAACTCGTCGCGGATCTCATGAAAGACACCTTTGAGAAGCTGGAAGAGGCGTTCAACAGCGAGAACAACGGCATTACGGGCATCACAAGCGGATTCAGCGGCATTGACCGCCTGACCAGCGGACTCCAGCGCGGCGCGCTGAACATCATCGCCGCGCGTCCCTCGATGGGAAAAACGGCGCTCGCGCTGAACATCGCCCGCAACGTCGCCGTCAAAGCGGGACTTCCCGTTCTGGTGTTCAGCCTTGAAATGGGAGCGGAGCAGCTCGTTCTGCGCCTGCTGGGCGCTGAGGCGCGCATGAACCTCCAGGATCTCATCAACGGAACGTTCGCGCAGGGAGACTGGCGCACTCTGACGAAAGCGGCGTCGACCCTTTCCAAAGCGCCGATTTACATCGACGACAGCTCTCTGCTGACGACTATCGAGATGAAAGCCCGTTCGCGCCGCTTCAAGGCGAAGCACGGCGACATTGGGCTGATCGTCGTCGACTACCTTCAGCTGATGAGCGCCAGCCGCGCGCTGGACAACAAGCAGAACGAAGTCGCCGAGATCTCGCGCGGGCTCAAGGCAATCGCGCGCGAGCTTGACGTTCCCGTCATCGCTCTGTCTCAGCTTTCGCGCGCCGTCGAGAGCCGCAACGAAAAGACGCCCCAGCTGTCCGACCTCCGCGACAGCGGCGCCATCGAGCAGGACGCCGACCTCGTCGGGCTTCTGTACCGCGACAGCTACTACGCCAAAGATCCCGAGGCGCAGAAAGACAACTCCGCGTCGCTTGACATTGCCAAAAACAGAAACGGCCCGACCGACAAAGTGCGCCTCGTGTTCCTTCGCGAGTACACGCGCTTTGAGGACATGTCTTTCGGGCGCGAATAAAAGAGCGAGTCTGAAGCCTGTGCTTCAGACTCGCTCTTTTGCTTTTTACAGCTCCCAGCGGAACGTGGCGTTGAGGCTGTAGTCCGTTTCGTTCTCGGAGAACAGACCGTCCACTCCAAGTCCGACGGAGAAGTTGTTCTTTTTGCCCGTCACGCCCAAACCGACGCTGAATGCGTCGTCGTCGGCGATCTGGACTCCCAGATTCGAGCCGCGCGTGCCGACTCCGGCGAAGCGGACGTTCTGCTCAAGATCCGTGTCGCCCGCGGCGCGGATGTAGGCAAGCTCTGCCGTCGGCTTCAGACTCCATCCGTTCTGCGTGGTGTAGTTCGACCAGTCGAACTTGAGTCCCAGAGAGAAGTTCCACAGGTTCATGTCGGCGCTGTCGACGTGGAACAGTGTGCTGCTGCCCGCCCAGATGTCGTAGGCGTCCTGACTGTAGCGCGTGAAGCGGACTCCGGCAAACGGACGCAGGGCGAAGTTGTCGGTCTTCTTAAGGGTGTACAGGGCGCGCGTGCCGACGGAGAACGTCGTCGCGTCAACGCCGTCTGCCGTCAGAGCGCCTGCGACAGACCGGGTGTTGAGGTCAGCTTTGTTCTTGCCAAGGCTGATGTCGCCCGTCAGCTGCCATGCGCCGAAATCCCAGTCGGCGTACAGCATACCGCCGAAGTACTTTCCGTCGCCCGACGCGCTGCTGAACACGTCGCTTCCGTCGATGTCGCTCTTGCCGACGTGAAGCGCAATACCCGCGCGGCCGCGCTCGTGGTGTTTATCCCAGCCGACGACGACGCCGTAGTTCTTCGACTCCCAGCCGCTTTTCAGGAATGAACCGGCAGACATTCCCGACACGTCGCTTCTGGAGTAGTATGGCGTTGCCCAGACACTGCTTCTCTTCAGAGGATCGGGCTTCTCGTCAAAGTGAGCGGCAAGCGCTTTTTCCGCCTGTTTCATGCCGCTCAGTGCAGGGCCGGCGGCGATTGAGCCGAAGCTCGCGGCGCTCTCAAGGGCAGCTGCTCTGTCGGCAGCAGTTCCGCCAGTTGTGCGGCTGAAAACTGTGTCGACGAACGCCGACGCGGCAGTGCCTGACACGCCTGAGCCCATGAAGCTGTCGACCATCGTCGTGTAGCGTCCGAGCTCTGAGCCGAACTTCGACGCGCTGTCAGAGCCGATCGTGACGGACACCTTTCCGACGGCGATGACGGAGCTTTCGACGCGCAGAAGGATGTTGTCGACGAACAGTCCCGCGTCTTCAGCCTCTTCCTTGGTCGCGTAGTCGGTGGTTTCGTTGTCGAACGTCTCACCACCGATGACGATTCCGCCCGTAAAGCCGCTCAGCAGGGTGTACGAGCCGCTGTTCTTCGTGTTGACGAGGTAGAAGGAGACGTCGTCTTCTGCGGCGAATTTGCAGCCGTCAGGCACGGTGATGGCAGCAGCGCCGCCCAGGTTGCCGACGTTGACGACGACGGCTGACTTGTCTGCGAGGTAGAGCGAATAGCCGCTGTACTTGGCGAGGTCTGACGGATTGTACGCGCCGTCGACGACGATTTGCGTCGTGGTGTCAGTCAGCGTCAAGGGCTTATACAGTCCGAGCGCGGCGGAGACAGTGTGTTCGGGGTTGTGCTCATTGAGCTGATCCATCAGCCACTGCGGGTCAGACGATCCGAGGGTGACGCCTGTACCTTCGCCGATGTAGACTGTAGTCGCGCTGAACGAGGGGTTCTCGATGGCATGCAGACCGGGAAGTTCTTCGCCTTCCGTCCACGGCGGGTCAAACACGAGGGTCGCGCCGACGAAAGTACCCTCTTTCAGGCTGAGCTGGACTGTGCCGGGCTGGCTGCTGTCGCCGACGCGCAGCGTGCCGCCGTTCATGCTGAGGCTGTCGGTGTCGAGCGTGCCGTTGTTCTCGACGGTGATGTTGACGCCGTCTGTCTCAAGTCCGTTGTGGGCGGTCAGCGTGCTGTCCGTGCGCACGATAATGTCTCCGTCCTCCGCGGTGATCGTTTCGGCGCTCAGGGTTGATCCGGTTTTTGTCTCGACGTTGTTGGCGTTCAGCGTGCCGTCGATGTCGAGCGCTCCGCCGCCGACGGACACGTCGCCGGACACGTCGCCGCTGACGGTGAAGCCGCCGTCGCTGCCGAGGACTGTGAGGTCGCCGTTGACGTCAGCGTTCAGCGTTCCGCCCTGCGTCGCACCGGCTTCTTCTGAGCCGAGGATCAGGTCGCCGGATACGGTGACAGGATTGCCGTCCGCGTCGATCAGGTTCGTTTCAGGGGTGCTTCCGAC
>JAXEJY010000141.1:0-4952 GCA_034101315.1 Pyramidobacter sp. | reverse complement strand
CAAAAAACCGCACAACTTGCATGTGTTAAGCACGCCGCCAGCGTTCATCCTGAGCCAGGATCAAACTCTCCGTTAAATTCTATCTCTTCAGGGCCTCTCGCTTGGCTTCTTCTTTTCCTCTATTCAGCTGTCAATGTGGATATTGCGCAACAAATGTTCCAGTTTTTTTGAACTGAATCACGCCGTCGCGCAACAAAGGGAATGATACTATGAAACTCTTTATCTGTCTACACTTTCATTTTGAAGACTTTTATCCACATTAATTTTCAATTCGAACTCAAATATTAACTTTATACACATTTATTTGTGGATTGTCTTGCATAAGACGAACTTATTCAGCTCAAAGAACTTTATTCATCGAAAAGTTGGCGAAAAAATTTTTTCACGAATTTGTAAAATGATGTTCTGTGCTGTTTGTTTTGTGTAAAAATCTGACGTTCAAGGCAAAGTTTAATTACACTTCATAAAAACATGAAATAATGAATTGCTGTTCATATTCTTTGTATAAACCGTCAATGCGCAAAACGCGCGCACAGTTTATCATCACGGCTGAACTGGACGTCCTTAGGGCGTCTTACATTACGGAGGTGCACATATGTACGTCAAAAAGATAATGAACAAAGCTTTTACCGGCGTCATGATGGGAATCATGATTGCCAGCGCTGCGCCTGCTTTTTCGGCGCCGCTGCCTTCTCCTGAGATCGCCGTCAACAATCCTATTCCCGATTTGGTCGTGAAAGCCGGACGGTCTGTGGTCAACATTGACGTTGAAGGGACGGTTACTCAGACGGTCAACAGGGGACTGCCGAACGATCCGTTCTTCCGCGAGTTCTTCGGCGACAGTTTCAGAGAGTTCAAGCGTCAGGTGCCTATGAAGGGAACAGGAAGCGGATTTATCGTCTCTTCAGACGGCAAGATTCTGACGAACAACCACGTTATTTCCGGCGCTGACAAGATCACGGTTACTTTTGCCGACGGAACAACAAAGGAAGCTACTGTTATTGGCAAAGACCCCACGTTCGACATCGCTGTGATCAAGGTTGACGGCAAGGATCTGCCGGCACTTGAGCTCGGAGACAGCGACGCTGTCCGCGTCGGCGACTGGACGGTCGCCATCGGCAACACGCTTGGTCTGGGACTTGAGCCGACTGTGACCGTCGGCGTTCTGTCCGCCCGCAACCGCAGTATCCACTCTCCGTCGTTCAGCTTTGACGGATTCCTTCAGACGGACGCCGCCATCAACCCGGGCAACAGCGGCGGTCCTCTTCTTGACATCAAAGGCCGGGTTATCGGCATTAACACTGCGATTATCCCGTTTGCGCAGGGAATCGGTTTTGCCATTCCCATCAACATGGCAAAGCAGGTCATGGACGATATCATCGCCTACGGACAGGTTCGCCGCGGTCAAATTGGCGTCTATCTGCAGCCGATCACAAAGGAAATTGCGAACGCTTTCGGCATGAAGGACACGAAGGGCGCTCTTGTCGCGGAGATCATGCCTGACTCGCCGGCGGAAAAAGCCGGTCTGAAGCGCGGCGACATCATCACTGCTCTGAACGGCAAGAAGATTGACAGCAGCGTCGCTCTGAGCACACGCGTCCGCCAGCACATGGCAGGCGATAAGATTAAGCTTGAAGTCGTCCGCCTCGGCAAGACGCTTCAGTTTGAAGTCACATTGGCTGAAGTTGACGCCTCAGTTGCCGACTCCAGCGCGGTTGAAAAACTGGGATTCAGCGTGTCGAAGCTGACGCCTGAACTGCGCAAAGAGCTGAAGATTCCTGAGCGCGAAGACGGACTTGCCGTCACATCGGTCACGGAAAAGTCAGTCGCCGCGCGCGCCGGACTGAAGAAGGGCGACCTCCTGCTCCAAGCCAACGGCAGAGACCTGAGAACGCCGGAAGACCTCTCTAAAGCCATCAGCGCCTCGAAGAGAAACGTTATGGCGCTGCTCGTACTCCGCAACGGCCGCACGCTCTTCCTTCCCATTGAAGTGAAGTAGTCCGGCAATCTCCACACCAGCTTACCTCAAAGTACTCTCTCCATAGAAAAGGCGGCATGACACACGTCATGCCGCCTTTTTTGCTGTTTAACAGAGCTCGCTTGGCTGAAATGTCAGCAGCTTCATCAATACAGACACTGCTCTTCAGCTAATATCACAAAACTACACCGTTCCGTACTGACGCAGAACGAACTCGAGAAGCCCCGTCTTTTCCAAGAGACTCTTTTCCAGCATCATGGTGAGATAAACTAATCCGCTGGTTCGTCCAATTCGAATCTCTCCGCCGACTGTCGCGCGGTTCATCAGCTCCCCTCGCGAAAGTCCCGTGACGAGCTGCGCGCGGTCAAGGGCGTTTTCCAGCCCCTCGTTCATATTTGTCCCGGAGCCAACAAACTGGACAGGATAGCTGCGAACTTTAAGCGTTTTGCCGTAGGGAGCAAGCAGCTCGTTTGCCTTCGCGTACTCCTCGCCGGAGAACGGAGCGAAACGGCTGTCCAGCTCAGAAACGACGGGAATCAGAATCGGTCCTTTGATGTTCATATTCTTAATCAGCGTGACGCTGACAGTTACACGGGCTGAAATGTCCAGCGTATGACCTGCAATTTCGCCGTCGCCCTGCGTCAGATGAACATCGCCGACGTACACCCCAGCGCCGGGCACAAGGACAGGACTGATGACAATACAGCCCTCTCCCACCGACTTGATATCCATGTGCGCGTCGGTGATCTGGTCTTTCGACACAGGCTCATAGAGGTCTGTCTTGCTGAGAGAACGGTAGTAGTCCCCCGCGTTTTTCGAAGCGGGAATCCGTCCAGAAGGCGAACAGCCGATGTTCCCGATCATCGGACGGGAACGGATTACGAGCCAGGAGAAATCAGCGCGCCCGAGGATCGTGGCAAGATGCTGTTTTGCCCCTTCCGGCAGATACAGTTTTCCGTCCAAAGTATCCTGAGCGATACGCCCGGCCGTCTCTTCATCCGCAGCGACAGCCAGTCCGTTTTCATTGCCGCAGACAACAGTATAGCCGTTGTCAAACGTCTGCGGCAGAATAGGCTTGCCGCACTTTTTGCAGCAGACAGAAGCCTCTCCCGTGCCGCGCAGCTCAGTTTCAGGATTGCTGATATGGCAATACGGGCATATTGCCTTCACCGACGGATCATTGTCGAAAAAGCCCGCGTTGACGCGTCCCGTGCCGGAAGCAGCCGCAGCCGAAAGCACCTCAATCTTTTGGATTGTCAACGCCACAGCGTCGCCCGGCTCGGCGCCGTTGACCCAGATTGGTCCGGTGATCTCATGCCCGCCCGAGACGCAGGGCGTGATCATCGGTCCCCAGCAGCCCGGGGCGGTCTCTGCGACGAACACATCGCCGTCAGAAACGCAGAACTCTTTTCCCAGTTTCTCTCCAATGACGCTTGTAATTGCGCCGACCTTACACACGTTATTCGGCATAGAATCCCCCTGTTCGAACAGCGTCCGGCAATCTTACTTGAAAATTGCTTCGACCAATTCGGGGTTGGTCACCTTCGTGACCTTGCTGACCGCGACGATGACAATGCCGGAAACCAGCATTCCCCAGATCAGAGGGTTAAAGCCCAGAAGGTTCGTGGTGACAGGCAGCGTATAAAGGCCGATCAGCGTCAGGAATCCGGAGATCATGCCGGCGATAACGGCGGCAGAAGTCGTTTTCTTCCAGAAAAAGCCGAAGATAATCGGCATGGTGAACGAAGCCGCGTAGCCGTTGATCGCGAACATGACGATATCCTGCAGGAATGCCGGCGGGTTCAGCGACAGGAACATGACGACCATGGCGATAACCAGCGTAACCACATAGGTGATCGTTTTAAGTCCCTTTTCGCTCATCGTCTTCGTCGTGCTGCGCTGGTAGATATCCTTTGTAATAGCGCTGGACACCGTGAGAATCAGTCCGGAGACCGTAGACATAACCGCGGCGAACGGAGCGCACATCAAAATGCCGGCAAGATATTTGCCGCAATAGGTCAAAACGATCGTGGGGAAAATCTGATCCGGCACTTCCATCGACGGGATCAGAGCGCGGGCAGCCTGAGCGCTGAGGAACAGAGAGAAGAACCACACCATGCAGATAATGCTGATCAGCGCTCCGGCGCGCTTCAAGGAGTTCGTGTCCTTGACGGTAAAAATACGCGTCACGACGTGAGGCTGAGCCATGACCGCCACGCCCAGCGTGAAGAACGTGGAGAAGCCGGTCGCGAGCGGAAGGTAGTTTTTCGGACCGGGAGGCGTCAGCAGCGCAGGATCAAGAGCCATCTGCGCGGACGTAATCGCCGCGATGCCGCCCGCTTTGCTCACCATGATAGCGCAGATAAGAACAGAGCCGCCCAGCATGATGATGCCCTGCACCAGAGCGTTGTACGCAACGCCGCGGATCCCGCCGACGACCGTGTAAATCGCAGTGACCACCGCGAAGAGCAGAATGGCTGCCGTGTAGTTAAAGCCGAAGAACGTCTGAATGATTCTGGCGGCAGCGGTGTACTGCGAAACCATGTACGCAATGCCGAACACGATGATGGAGCACGCCGCGATAATAGCCATCCAGCGGCTGCCGAAGCGCTCAGCAAACAGATCAGGAAGCGTCACGCATCCGTTGTCCGACGCGAAACGGGCGATGCGCCGCCCAATCATCAGCATGCCGCAGATTCCGAGGATTGCAGCGCCTGCCTGCCACAGAATTGTGCACCAGCCGTACGAATAATAGACCGCCGGCGTTCCGATGAATGTGCCGCCGCTCGTCCACGACGTCGCCCAGAGGAACGCGACAACCCACGGGCCGAAAGAACGGCCGGCGACGTAGTATTCATTCTGGAAATATTTGCTGTTTTTCCGTTTGTAATATGCATAAAGGGAAATTACAATCAGAACAGCAAAATAGGCAAAAAACATTACTTCTGTAATCGGGGCGACTTCAACTTTCATT
>JAXEJY010000140.1:0-4987 GCA_034101315.1 Pyramidobacter sp. | reverse complement strand
CGTTCATGCTGAGGCTGTCGGTGTCGAGCGTGCCGTTGTTCTCGACGGTGATGTTGACGCCGTCTGTCTCAAGTCCGTTATGGGAGGTCAGAGTGCTGTCCGTGCGGACGATAATGTCTCCGTCCTCTGCGGTGATCGTTTCGGCGCTCAGGGTTGAGCCGGCTTGTGTCTCGACGTTGTTGGCGTTCAGCGCGCCGTCAATGTCGAGAGCTCCGCCGCTGACTGTGACGTCGCCGGACACGTCGCCGCTGACGGTGAAGCCGCCGTCGCTGCCGAGGACTGTGAGGTTGCCGTTGACGTCAGCATTCAGCGATCCGCCCTGTGTCGCTCCGGCTTCTTCTGAGCCGAGGATCAGGTCGCCGGATACGGTGACGGGGTTGCCGTCCGCGTCGATCAGGTTCGTATCAGGTGCGCTGCCGACGAGCGCAAGGGCTTCTTTCGTCACGTCGACGGTCACATCGCCCGTCGCGCCGCCGATGTCGAGCGTCTGTCCGCCGACGACGTTGTCCTTGCTGACGGTGACGGTGTTGCTGCTGTCGGCGTCGGCAGTGATGGTCGTCTCAGCGAGGACGCCCTGCTGAATCTGGTCGATGTGTACTTCTGAGACGGTTTCGCCGCTCTCGTCGACGGGAGTGCCCATCCACATCAGAGTGATGCCGTCAATTGCGGCAGAGTTGCTGTACGCGAGGGTGTATTTCTCGTCGTGCAGGGACAGCGTTCCGCTCGTCAGAGTGACTCCTGTTCCTGCCTTAACGCCGCCGGCATCGGACGCGAGCACGCCGTCTGTCTGCGCTGCGGTGTTGAACGTATGCACTGTGTCGGTGTGGAGCGTACCCCCGTCAAGCACAAGGGCGCCGCCGTTGATCGTCAGAGTGACTGCCGCGGGTTTTTCGACGCTGCCGCCTGAAAGAGCGCCGCCTTCGCCGATGGTGACCGTGCCGCTGCTGATGGTGACGCCGTCAGTAACGGCGAACGCGCCGCAGATGTCTGCCGTGCCGCCTGACACGCTGAGGGTGCCGGCTGTCGCTGCGCCGTTCAGGCTGAGCGTGGATCCGGTTTCGAGTTTGACGGTCTCCGCTGTCAGGATGCCGCCCTGGACGCTGAGCGTTCCGCCCGTCAGATTCAGCGTATTCGCGCTTAAGCTTCCGGTGCCCAGAATGGTCAGCGTCTCGCTCGCCAGCGCGGCTTCATTTTTAACCGTCATCGCTCCGGCGACATTCGCAGCGCCGCCGGACATGGTGAACTGTTCGGCTTCGAGAGTGCCCTTGGCTTGCACGTCGAGCGTTCCGCCGGATACGGCAAGATCTTTCGCTGTGAGCTTTCCGCCGTCAAGAACGGACACAGTTCCGTCGGTCAGAGACGCAGTTGAGCCCACGGTCATCGTACCGGAAATATTCGCCGTGCCGACGGTGACGTCGCCGCTCGCGTCGGGCTCGCTGGCTGCCATGGTGAAATTGGTCGCTGCGGCGGTGCCGCCAGCCTTTACGTCAAGCGTTCCGCCCGTCATGGAGAGCTCTTTGGCGGTGAAGTTGCCGCCGTCGAGAACGGACACAGTTCCTCCCTCTACGGATATTTCATCGCTCACAGTCAGACCGCCGGAGACGCTGACGCTTCCTTTGCCCATGGCGATGTTTTCCGTTTCAAGGCTGCCGCCCGTCTGAATGTCCACCGCAGCGCCATTCAGCCAAACGCTTCTTATTGTGGCATTGCCGCCGTCGTTGACGGTGAATGTGCCCTTAGATAAGAACGCAGTGTCGCTTACGGTCAGATCTCCGGCGATGCTTGCGTTGGCGGTGAAGATGAGTACGTTGGCTTTCGCCGTACCTCCGGCGTCGACCGCAAACGTCGCGCTGTCATTTGTAAACACCGTCTTGGTGGTTAGATCTCCGGCAACGTTGACTTTTGCGTCGTCATTGATATGGATATCATCGCTCAGTTTCGCCGAAGCGTTGGCGTTGATATTGAGTTTCCCTTGATCATTTACGTAAATATCCTCTGCGGTAAGAGATCCGTCCAGCGTAAATGCCGCGTTATTGTCAATAAATACGGATTCCGCTGTCAGGGAGCCAGCGACGGTTGTCGCCGCAGTATCATTTAAATAGAGACTGCCTTTAGTCGTCGCAGAGCCGCCTGTGCGGACAGCCAAGACTGATGCCCTGTTTACATAGATACCCCCATCCACGGTCAGGGTACCGTCGACATTGACCGTGCCGCGGTCTTCTTCTGCGCTGGACGTGGTGCTCATCTGGAGGCTGCCCTTGACGTCCATCGTGCCGAGAACCGTCAATGTTCCGTTATCCCGCACTCGTGTCCAGTTGGTCGTGGTCAACGCCCCGTCGACGGTGGCGTTGCCGCCCAAGACTTGCACTTCGTAAACGCTTGCGTTGTTTTTTCCGGTGATCGCGATATCGTCGCCTGTGTTGGCGACGATATTACCGCTCTCCGCGCCGTCGACGACTCGTGTGGTCGCCGCCAGCGCCGGCGCAGCCATGAGCGCCATTCCCAGCGCCAAAGCCGCAGCGCGCGTGTAGTGCCGTGTTTCTTTTTTCCGTGCCATGTTTGAGTTCCCCTTTCAAACGATATCATCTGCCCGCACTCCCTCTCCTGCCGAACGGCAAGAAACAGACAGACGTTTTAACCCTGCGAAAATTCCCCAGTCGGTCACTTGCGGTGATTCTGGGGACTGCTGATAAGAATCGGATGTATTTAAAACAAAAAACAGCCTTACAGAGCGCGCCATCAACTGACGCGTTCTGTAAGGCTGTTTATTCTGCTGAATTTTCCGCACAGAGCACCCTGTGCGGGGCGGTGTGCTTTAGCCCTGCACTGCGATAAACTGTGCTGTGCTGTTCATCCGATTCATCTTCAATGTCCTCTTTCTTCGTTGGCGCACATGCACGCCGGCTTAAAATCCGCAAAAAAACACCGCGACTGACACGTCAATAATAATACTTTGATAAGGCATTGTAAAGTGAAAATCTGAAAATAATTGCCATGTTTGAAGTTAGCCGCGCGCTTCCGTCCCGATTTCACGTGCGCGGTGTTCGCGCGGCATTTTTTTGCAAAAAGAGCGCGCCGCACTGCGTTATTTTATGACTGCCGTGATATAATGACACCGGTCTAAAAAATTTTTAAACGAAAACGCGAAAAAGTAAGGCGACGGGGAGATCCCGGCGCCTATGCTGTGTTCTTGAGGGGAGGAACTGAGGATGAAGCTGCGCGGCGTCATGGACATATTGGATGCAATTGCTCCGCCCGTTTTGGCTGAACAATGGGACCACAGCGGTCTGCGCTTGGGCGATCCTGACGCTGAAATTACGCGCATTGCCGTGGCGCTTGACGCGTCGGAGCGCGGCATACGGAGCGCGGCGTCGCTGGAATGCGAACTGCTCGTGACGCACCATCCTCTGATGTTCCAGCCGCCTGAAAACCTCGTCTGCACGTCTTTTGACGCGCGGGCGATTGCCGCCGCGTTTGCCTGCGGCGTTAGCGTCGCCGCGTGTCATACCAACTGGGACAGCGCGCGCGGCGGCGTCAATGAGCACCTTGCCGGGCTCGCCGGTCTGAGCGCGGTTCAGCCGCTTCTGCCGCCCGCTGACCCGTGCGGATTCGGCATGGGGGCTGTCGGCGACGCGGAGGCGTCAGACGCGGACGACTTTTGCCGCAGAGTTGCGCGCGCGTGGTCTCTGTCCGGCTATCGCCTCCTTGGTGAGTCAAAGACAGTCCGCCGCGCGGCGCTCGGCGGCGGCGCGTGCGGATTTCTGTGGCGCTACGCGCTGCGGAGCGGCGCTGATGTGTTCATCACGTCTGACATGAAATACCATGAATGCCTTGAAGCGCTCGATGCCGGTCTGTGTCTGATGCTGTGCGACCACGGCGAAATGGAAAATCCCTCCATGGCGCCCCTGGCGGACCGGCTGCGCGCCGATTCGGGGCTCTCTGTCTGTGCGCTGCCAGATGACGCTGAGCCTCGGCACGGCCGATGGCGCAGTGTATGACTCTTTTAAAGCAAACTGCCGATAAATGTGTATATACTGACATACGAATAAGGAGTGTATGTTGTGATGAAAAAACGTATCTTCAGCGGAATGAGACCTACTGGCAAGCTGCACCTCGGACACATGGCAGGAGCGCTGACAAACTGGATTCGGCTTCAGAACGATCCTGAGTATGAGTGCTTCTGGGGCATTATGGACTGGCACGCGATGACTTCGAACTACGCTGACATGACCAGCATGAAGGATTCGTGCAGAGAGGTGCTCATCGACTGGCTTGCGACAGGGCTTGACCCTGAAAAATCGCCTCTGTTCCTCCAGTCTCACGTCCGCGAGCACGTTGAGCTGGGGCTGGCGCTCGGAATGATCACTCCGCTCGGCTGGCTTGAGCGCTGTCCGACGTATAAAGAGCAGATTCTGAACATCAAAAATAAGGACCTCGGCAACTACGGATTTCTCGGCTACCCCGTGCTCATGACTGCTGACATCATTCAGCATCGTCCCCGCTGGGTGCCCGTGGGACAGGATCAGCAGCCCCATCTGGAGCTGGCCCGCGAAATCGTGCGCCGTTTCAACACCATGTACAACACCGAGGTCTTCCCGGAACCCGAGGCCAAGCTCACCCCGGCAGCCAAGTGCCCCGGCCTCGACGGCCGCAAGATGTCCAAGAGCTACGGCAACGGCATTTTCCTGAAGGATACGCTCGAAGATCTCGAACCCAAGATCAAGGGCATGTTCACCGACCCCGCCCGTCTGCGCAAGAGTGACCCCGGCAACCCTGATGTGTGCAACCTCTTCCCCTATCACGTCCTGCTCGCCGACAAGGCCACTCAGGATGAAGTGCGCGAAGCCTGCACCCATGCTACCATGGGCTGCGTGACCTGCAAGAAGATCTTCATGAAGAATCTGCAGAATTTCCTCGAACCTCTGCATGAACGCCGTGAAGCCATTCTGGCCAAACCCGGCCTTGTAGAAGAAATACTTGCGGAAGG
>JAXEJY010000139.1:0-6743 GCA_034101315.1 Pyramidobacter sp. | reverse complement strand
TCGCCATGGGCAACGCCATGGCAATCGTGGCAGGCGGACTTCTCAGCCGCCTCGGCAAGAGCTGTCCGTCGCTCTCCGGCGAAGGCAACCTGATGATCACTAAGGGCACAGACGACGCCGTTGAAGCTGATCCGGCGTTCCTTGAAGCCCGCGACAAGATCAATCTGACCTACATGGGCATCGGTCTGTTCATCGCCACGTCGTTCTTCGCGTGGGGCTGCATCGTCAACTTCTTCATCCCCAAGATTCACAGCTACGCGTGGATGATCATCTCCGTCGCCGTCGTCAAGGCGCTCGGCGTGATGCCTCAGCGGTTTGAAATCTGCTGCTATCAGTGGTTCCAGTTCATCATGAAGAACCTGACCGGCGTCCTGCTCGTCGGGATCGGCGCGGCGTACACCGACCTCGGCCAGATTATCGCGGCGTTCTCCGTCCAGTACATCGTCCTCGTCGGCGTCACCGTTCTGGGCGCGATCGTCGGTTCAGCTCTTGTCGGACGCCTTGTCGGCTTCTATCCGATTGAGTCGGCAATTACGGCAGGCCTCTGCATGGCGAACATGGGCGGAACGGGCGACGTCGCCGTTCTTTCCGCGTCCAACCGCATGGAGCTCATGCCCTTCGCCCAGATCTCCTCGCGAATCGGCGGCGCGTTCATGCTGATTCTCGCCAGCGTTCTGCTTCAAATCCTCTGATTTCAGCGCATTCTTTCACTTTCACGGCACATATAATGGCGCGGAATTTGCACCGTGAACACAAAAAACTCCCCCGGATTTTTCCGGGGGAGTTTTTTATTGCTTAGTGCGCGGCTTTAGGAAACGGCGCGCTATTCGTAAGAACACATCAGGGCGATGAGGTACTTCACCGCGCGGCGGTAGTCTTCGATGACGAGGTTTTCGTCAGGCGCATGATGATTTCCGCTGACGCTGGCAGGCCCGACACCGAAAATAGGAAGGCAGGGCAGAGCGTCGCGCAGGATTCCGGCAGGACCGCCGCCAAGCTGTGTCAGCTCGATAACCATGGGCTGTTCGTATACGCTCTGCGCCGCCGCGCGGGCACGGGCGCAAAACGGATGATCGGGGGACGTGCGGACGGGACGGCTGCTTCCGCCGCGGCGCGTGATTTCGACGTCAGAAAATCCGTGCGCGTCGAGGTGACGGCGCAGCTTGCTCTCAAGCTCCGCCGGATTCTGATCGGCGACGAGGTAGAAACTGATTCGCGCGTACGCGGTGTGCGGCACGATTCCGCGCACGCCGTTGTGCGTTTCTCCGGCTTCAAGGCCGCAGATGGACAGAGACGGCTCAAGGTACACCTGGCGCTTAAGCGCCTCGCCGGTCGCGCCGCGGAGATACGACGCAATGCCGAGGGATTTTTTCTGCGCTTCTTCAGCGTAAGGAAAATCGCGCAGAACCTGAAGGTCGGCTTCCGTCGCAGGACAGACGTCGTCATAAAAACCCTCAATGGCAATGCGCTCATCGGGCGTTTTCAGAGTGGAAAGCGCCCACACGAGCCTCCACGACGCGCTGGGAATCGTCGCGCCCATGCGGCCGTGAACATCAGAGTTCGCCGTGGTCACGCGCAGGTCGAACGCAATACTGCCGCGAACGCCGCAGCGCAGCCACGGGTGTCCGGCGGCGTCAACGCGCCCGTTCTCCCACAGGCACACGTCAGAGCTGATGAGATCTTTAAACTCGTCGGCGTGCTCGCGCGCGAACTTCGTCATCGACGGGCTTGACGTCTCTTCGTCGCCTTCCGTCAAAAATTTAATCGTGACGGGGAGTTTTCCGCACGCCGTCAGGGCGCGGACGGCGTGAATCCGGCTGTACAGCGCGCCTTTGTCGTCGCTGACGCCGCGCGCGTACATTCTGCCGTCCCTGATCTCCGGCTCAAACGGCGCGCCGTTTGTCCAGTTTTCGGGTTTTCCGGGCTCGACGACGTCGTAGTGATTGTAAAAGAGAATCGTCTCGGCAGACTCCCCCCTAAGCTCCGCCGAAATAAGGGCATTTCCGCCCTCAACGTCGCAAAACTTGGGATTCAGTCCGCTGCGCCGCATGTCCTGCGCAATCCGTTCCCGCGCGTGCCGGAGCCCCTGAGCGTTGCTGGCGACGCTGGCGCAGCGGCAGACTCCTTTCAGCTCTTCGAGCATCTCGTCAAAGTGTTCGTCGACGTACGCAAAAGCCTTTTCCATCGTGTTCATGTTTTTCAGCGCTCCTTGTTCCCGATTCTGTGCGGCGCTTTAGGCGTCTGAACTACTATAATCAATCGATGGACACTTTTCTAATGAACGTTTATTATTGGGCTGATAACTTTTTATGAACCGGGGTATTCAACGTGAGGACTGATATCGTTCAGGCAGTGACTGTGACGGCTGAAAAGGGCAGCATCACAAAAGCGGCTGAAGCGCTGGGCATTTCTCAGCCGGCGCTGACACACATCATCAAAAAACTGGAAAGCGAGCTCGGCGCCGCCCTTTTCGACCGTTCCGCCGCGCCGCTTCGTCTGACCTACGCCGGCGAACGATACTGCGCCGCCGCGGAAAAAATGCGCGCGCTTCAGAACGCCATGGACGCAGAAATGCGCGACATCGCGCGCGGAATCACGGGCCGCGTCCGCATCGGCATGGCGGTCGAACAGTGCGCCGCGTGGCTTCCTCTCTTTCTGCCCGAGTTCATCAGGCGCTATCCGCGCGTGGAGCTGTCCGTCCGCGAGGGAACGAGCGAGGACTTTGAAAAATGGCTCCTTGAGGGCAGCGCCGACATCTGCATTTCATCACTGCCCGTCTGTTCGTCGGACATTCAGTATGAGACGTTTCTCAACTCCCCAATCTACCTCATCGCGTCGCGCGAACACGCGCTGGCGCAGGGCAAGGACCTTTTCGGCAACAGCCCGGCACGCCCTCTCTACGTCGAGCCGTCCCGCCTGAACGGAGAAAAGTTCATCATGACGACGCCTCAGCAGGGAATGGGACGCTTGGCAGCGCAGATTCTCGAGACGCACGGCGTCCGTCCGGCGTCAATTATGCGCCTTACCAGCAACCGCGCCGTCGCCCGTCTTGCAGCCAGCGGCGTCGGCGTTGCGTTTACGACGTACAGCGGCTGTCTTGCCGCTCTGGAGCTTCCTGGCGCTCAGCCTGTGTTCTGCACAGTTGAAGACCCGATGATCTTCCGCCGCGCCGTCATCGCCTACCGTTCAAATCCCGTTTTTTCTCCGGCGCACCAGTATATGCTCCGGCTGATGCGCGGCTGTCTGCGCTCCTTTGAGCAGCTCGACATCGCCGTCCAGCACGCGCCCGCAGAGAAAGGAATCGTCTCATGAGCAGTCTTGACATCTGCCGGTACCTTCTGACCGTCGCCCAGACGCGAAACATCACGAAAGCGGCTCAGCTGCTTCACATCTCTCAGCCCGCTCTGACGAAAGCAATTCATAAACGCGAGCGGGAGCTGGGCGTAGAGTTTTTCGACCGGCGCAGTTCGCCTCTGGCGCTGACGTATGCGGGCGAGCGCTACCTCAAAAACGCGCAGAAACTTCTGGACATCGACGCAGAACTGCGCCAGGAAATGGACGCGATCGCGCGCGGCGCCGCGGAGCACGTGCGCCTCGGCATCAGCGTCGAGCGCGGCACAGCGTGGCTTCCGCTCATCCTTCCCGCCTACGCCGCCCGGCATCCCGACGTCAAAATCTCAGTCGTCGAAGGAACGAGCGAGAGTTTTGAGCGCGATCTCCTCGCCGGCACGCTTGACCTGTGCGTTGGCACGCTGCCCGTCGAGTCAGAGGACATCGTGTGCGAAACCGTCGGCGAATCGCCAGTTTATCTCGTTTCGTCGCCGTCGCACCCCTTTGCGCGCGAGGCGGATCTCAGCGTAAACAGCCTGCTGAAGCCGCAGTTCATCGCGCCGGAACGCCTCAGAGGCGAAAAATTCCTGACGCTCCAGCCCCAGCAAGGGATGTTCCGCACCGCCCAGCAGATTTTTGAAAAGTACGCCGTGAGCGTCGACGTCGTCATGCAGCTGACCAGCCAGAGCACCGTCACGCTCCTGGCGGCGTCGGGAATGGGACTTGCGTTCACCACGTACGCAGGCGGCTTAAAAGCGCTCAGCACGCCGGGGATTTGCCCCGTTTTCTACACCGTCGAAAACCCGATGTTCTGCCGAAAAGACACCATCGCCACCAGAAAAGACCGCGTTTTCTCGCCAGCCGTCCTCGACCTGATCGCCCTGACGCGAACCACCCTCCGCGCCGCACCCCGCCCGCGCGTTGAAGTGCAGGGGTGAGGGGGGCAGAAAAAAAGAGACGCTCTGAGCTTTATGTTCCTCGCTCAGGGCGTCTCTTTTTGTGTTCGAATGTTTGCCCTCACGCCGACGCGCTCTGCGCGCTTGGGGTCTTTAAGGCGTTTCTGTGCTTGAAGAGGAGCGCGGCGCAGCACAGGAAGGACAGCAGGTCGCTCGTCGAGTACACCGCGAACACGCCCATAATGCCCAAGAAGCGCGGCAGAATGAACATGAGGGGCGCGAGGAAAATCAGGCGGCGGCACATGGACAGGAAAATCGCCTCTTTGGCGAATCCCAGCGCCTGAAACATGACGGTGATGACGACGTGAACGCCGACGAGGCAGAACATGGCAAGCATCGTCCGCGCCGCGGGAATGCACACTGCAATCAGCGCCGGATCGTCGGTGAAAAATCTGATGAAAAACTCGGGCGCGAACATGACTGACATCGACACGGACGACGTGAACGCCACGGCGAACAGGACAGCGTAGCGCACCGATTTTCGGGCGCGCTCGTAGTCGCCTGAGCCGTAGTTGAAGCCGACGAGCGGCAGAAGTCCCTGACCCAGCCCGAAAATGGGCTTGACAGTCATGGTCATCAGTCGGCTGCAAATTCCGTACGCCGCCAAATGCAGCTCTGTTCCGTACTGAACGGCGGTGTGCATCAGAAGGGCGATTGCCAGACAGTTGGAGGCAATGCGCGCGAAGTCGGAGAAGCCGACGCTGATTATTTCTTTCAGCAAATCGGCTTTTGGATGCCAGTAGGACATGTTCAGCCTGACCATGGAATTGCCGTGCAGATAGTACCAGCAGCTCATCGCCATCATGACCATTTGTCCGGCAACGGTTGCCCACGCGGCTCCGGCGACGCCCCAGCCGAACCAGAAGATAAAGGCATAGTCGAGGATGCAGTTTGTCAGCGCGCTGGATATTTGCGCCGCCATGGTGAAGCGCGTTCCGCCCTCGGCGCGGATTCCGTTGAGAAAAATGCAGGCGAACACGATTGCCGGTGAGCCGCAGAACGTGATGCGCAGATACTGCCGCGTCAGGGGGCGCATGACGTCTGTTGCGCCGCAGAACGAGACGAGCGTGTCGATGAACAGCTCGCCGCCGCCCCAGCAGATGAGGCACACAACTGCGCCGACGGCGACGCCGTTTGCCAAAGCGGTTTCCGCCTGCTCCTGCTTGCCCGCGCCGAGGCTGCGCGCCAGCAGCGATGCCACGCCCATGGCAAGCCACATGCCGACGGCGTTGACCATGAACTGAATCGGGAAAGCCGCCGCCACGGACGCGATGCCGAGCGCGCCGATTCCCCACCCGATCATAATCGTGTCGACCATGTTGTATGAAGCCATGACCATCATCCCGACGACAGCCGGCGCTGAAAGACGGATCAGCGCGCGCCCCACGGGCATGTGAGCCAAAATGTCAATTCTGTTTTCCAAAAGAAACCCTCCCCTGTATCAGGGAATTATACTCCACAAAGCCGTTTTTTTAACGCGCGAAATTTTTCTTTTCTTCAAATCCCTCAAAACTGACGTTCGCCCACGCCTTGAAGCAGACGTCAAATGCTGGAATTCGGCGCATAAATATGCTATATTTACAAAAAATAGATACGCTGTGCGGTATTGTTTAATTTAACTGATGAGGTGATTTGTGTGAAAGTATGCATGTACTGCAACTCCCAATATCCAGACAGTCTGCTGGAATGTCCCAACTGCGGCGGAAAGAAATATTCCACGATCTGCGACACGTGCGGAACAATTTATGAGGGTCCCGAGTGCCCCAAGTGCGCCGCCGAGCGTGCCGCTCAGACTGCCGACCTCAGCATGTTCTCAAAAGTCATGCTCGTCATTATCACGGTCATCTTTCCGTTTGCGTCAACGTGGTACCTCCTGTTCAGCAAACGTCCCCGAAAGTGGATGAAAGTCTTTGCCGGAGCGTACTCTGTCTTCTACATCACCGCTCAGCTTCATCAGAAGCCCCTGGTCGGCGCTGAAGGCGCGATTCAGCTTCCCACGGAGGGCTCTGAGTGGCTGATGTGGCTGACGGCGCTTCCTCTCGCCCTCTGGCTGGGAAGAGAACTTGTCGTGGTGATCAAAGCAGTATACAAAGCGATGCGCACGCCGGCTAAAGCAGAATGAACTTCGCATAGTGAACAGAATAAGGGAGAATAGTACACGTGATTAACACAGAAAGACTCGTTCAGGAATTTATCGCGTCCGTAAAAATCGACAGCGAGACGCGCGACGAAGGCGCAATGACTCAGTACGCCGTCAGCAAGCTGAAAGAGCTGGGCTGCGAAGTCCGCACGGACGACGCCGGCGCGAAAATCGGCTCAAACGGCAGCAACATCTACGCGTTTTACAAGGGAACTCTTCCCGGCGATCCGCTCATCTTATCCGCCCACACCGACACGGTTCAGCCAGGACGCGGCGTTGAGCCGGTCGTCGAGGACGGCGTGATTAAAAGCGCCGGC
>JAXEJY010000138.1:0-5443 GCA_034101315.1 Pyramidobacter sp. | reverse complement strand
GCGCGCCCGCGTGGTTGCCCGCGCGACGATGGATGAAGTCCTTGACGTCAGCGGATTTGTCCTCCCGTATCACCGCGCCTAAATGTTTCAGGTAGAGCTGGACGGCTTTTCCGGGCCTCTTGACCTTCTGTGCCACATGATTGACCAGAAGAAAATTGAGGTCGCGCAGATCAGCGTTTCAGAGATCATCTCTGTCTACAGCGCGTATCTTGCCAGGTCAGAAAAGCTCTCCATCGCGTCAATTGCCGAGTTTATCGCGCAGGCGGCTCATCTTGTCCTTCAAAAAACAGTCTCGCTGCTTCCGGCGTACGAAGCGCCGCTGCCGGAGGACGACATCATCCCGATTGACGATGAACACGCCGATCTGAGAGAAATGCTTGAGCGCTACCGCCCGTACAGAAAGGCGGCGGAGGTCCTCGACGGGCTGAAAGACGCGGCGGAACAGCGCCGTTTTCGTCCGGCGGGGGAGCGCGTCCCGTATTTTGACCTGGGCGATCTGTATTCCCTCTCGGTTCAATGGCTGAAGCTTTTGAACAGGTGCCGCCAGCGCGCTGAACTGTTCGACCCCGACCCTGACGATTGGGAAATAGACGGTGTCCCGCCTGAAATTCCCGATGAAGTTCAGGTTGAAAACAGAATGGAGCGGGTTCTTGAGCGCCTGACCGTCTTTCCTGACGGGCTCTCTCTGCGCTCAATGATGAAAGAAGAGCCGGGAAGAGGGCCTCTCGTGGTGACTCTTCTGGCTCTGCTTGAGCTTTCACGGCGAAATAAAGTATCTCTGACTCAGAAGGAGCTGTTTGGCGATGTCTTCATCTGCGCACGGTCAGCCTGATGTGCAGCTTTGCCGCAAAATCGAAGCGATTCTGTTCATCGCCTCAGACGGGGCGGCTGTCTCAGAAATTGCGGCGTCCGCAGATGTCTCTTCGGGCGACGTGAAAAAAGCGCTTGCCCATCTGCGCGAACAGTACGCCGGGCGCAGCGGTCTGGAAATTGCCGAGCTGGGCGGAAAGTGGTTCATGTCCACCGCCGGCGACATGTCGGAGACGCTCCAGCGGTTCCGCGCCGCCGACGAGAGTGAGCACGTCCGCCTGAGCCGCGCGTCGATGGAGACGCTGGCGGTGATTGCGTACAATCAGCCTGTGACGCGTTCGGAAATTGAAGAGATTCGCGGCGTCCGCTGCGACCGCGTCATTGACACGCTTCTCGGCTACGGGCTGGTCAGAATTGCCGGACGGCGAAAGAGCACGGGCTCGCCGCTTTTGTACAGAACGGCTGATAAGTTTCTGGAGATTTTCGGACTGGGGGCAATCTCTGACCTGCCGACGATCGCCGAAATTGACGAGCTGAGAAAACATCGCGAAGCCGACGCATGGCAGGAAGACGAAAAAGCTCTGCCCGGTTTGCCCGGCGATGAATCGCTTGGAGAGACGGATTATGAGACTGAATAAATATCTGGCGCTCTGCGGAGTCGGCTCGCGGCGCAGCGTTGAGCAGTTCATCTTTGAAGGGCGCGTTGTCTGCGGAGGATATCAGGTGACTGAGCCGGGGTACGACGTGCCCGACGGCGAGGTTGTCACGGTGGACGACGTCGAGGTCCGTCCGGAAAAGAAAATCTACATGGTGATCCATAAGCCGCGCGGCTATATCTGCGCTGTCACCGACAGAAATTATCCTGTTGTGCTCGACCTTCTGCCGCGCGAGTACGACTACTACAGGCTGTTTCCCGTGGGGCGGCTTGACCTGCAGAGCGAGGGTCTGCTCATGCTGACGAACGACGGTGATTTTGCTCAGGAGATGATTCACCCGCGCGCCGGCATCACAAAAGAATATGAAGTGCGGCTTGACAGAGAGCCGACAGACAGCGAGCTGAAACAGCTGCGGCGCGGGACGGTCTTTGAGGGCAAGCGCCTGCGCCCTGCCGAAGTGGGCTTTATCGCGCGCGCGCCGTATAACCGCTGGCTGCGCTTTGTCCTCAATGAAGGGATCAAGCGCGAAATCAGAATTATCGCCGAGTCTGCCGGTCTGACCGTACAGGTCCTTTTCCGGCGGAAAATCGGCAGAATGGAGCTTCGGAAGCTCAAGAGCGGCTGCAGCCGGGAGTACTCTGCCGACCAGCTTCGGTCGATGATCCAGCGCGGCGGAATCGTATAAACGAGGAAAACTATGCAAAGGGGAGCTAGGGATGGAATGGACGGGAGTCATCGCAATAGACGGCCCTGCCGGCGCAGGCAAAAGCACTGTAGCCAAACTGGTCGCTGAAAAACTGGGGATTCAATACCTTGATACGGGAGCGCTGTACAGGGCTTTAGCCTATTATCTTGACGGCATTTCTATTCCCCCGCAGGAGTCCAAAGAGCTTCAGCGCGCTCTCTTCAACGTCACGGTGGAAATAAAAAAACGCGATGTCTATCTGAACGGCAATGACGTGTCCGCTCTCATCAGAACGCCTCAGGTTGACAGGATCGCTTCGCTGTACTCTGCGCTGCCCTCGGTGCGCGAAAAGCTGCTTGACCTTCAGCGCGAGCAGGCTTTGGGCGGCGGTCTGGTCGCGGATGGCCGCGACATGGGAACGGTCGTTTTCCCGCTTGCGCCCGTGAAGGTTTTCTTGACTGCCAGCGCGGAAGTCCGCGCACAGCGCCGCTGTGATGAACTGCGCGCGCGCGGCGTCGACGTGTCGTATGAAAAGATCTTAGAGGAAATCCGCAGCCGCGATGACGCCGACGTGAAGCGCTCAATCGCGCCGCTGAAAAAAGCGGCGGACGCGGTCGTCCTTGATTCCTCCGCGATGGACGCGGAACAGGTCGCATGTGCGATTGTCGATATTGCCGGAGGTGTGCGCCGTGCTTAGAGAGTGTCTGTACTGGCTGGTCAAAAATCTGTGCCATCTTGTCCTGTTTCTCCATAACGGTCTGAAGATCGTCGGCGTCGAAAACATTCCGTCCCAGCGTCCTGTCATCGTCGCTGCAAATCACACCAGCAATCTCGACCCCGTCGTGACGGGCATCGCATTTCCCGGCAGACTTCGTCCGCTGGCGAAAGAGGAGCTGTTTGAAATTCACCCGATTTTCACGTGGCTGATTCGGACTCTCGGCGCGATTCCTGTCAGCCGCGCGACGGGCCAGCAGGCGGGGGTCGCGCTGAAAACGTTCCTCTCTCTGCTGAAAGACGGTGAAAACCTGATGATTTTCCCCGAAGGACAGCGCTCGCTCGACGGCAAACTCCTGCCCATCGAGGGCGGAATCACTGTGCTTGCGACGAAGGTCACCGCGCCCATCGTGCCGCTGTACATCTCCGGAACGTTTGACGCCATGCCGGTCGGATCGTCGAAAATCAAAAGGGATAAAATCACCGCTCGGTTCGGCACGCCGATTATGCCGGTTCCTGAAGCCGAGCGCGGATCGCTGAAAGAGGAGCGTGAAAGAATACGAAGCGCGCTTCAGAACGAGCTGGCGCGGCTGGAACAGCTGAGCGTCAGATGACATCGCTTCCGCCGGATTTTAAGAATCCCCTCACACGCCGCCGCGCCGTTCTGACCGCTCTGGAGCTGCCTGAGGACGATAGCATTCATCTTCTTTTAGACGAGCTGCGTCTGCTGCTGTCGAACCTTGACGTGGAGACAGCGGCAGTGAGCACTCAAAAGAGAAGCCGCCCCGACGCCGCTTTTCTTCTGGGGTCGGGCAAAGTTGAGTCGCTGCGCGTCCTCGCCGAGGCTTCAAGCGCGGATCTTATTGTGTCAAACGACCTGCTCAGCCCCATTCAGCTGAGCAACATCAGAAAAATCACCAACTGCGAAGTCTGGGACAGGGCGCTCGTCATCATGAAAATCTTTGAGCGCCGCGCTGTGACGGCTGAGGCGAAGCTTCAGGTTGAGCTGGCGCGCTGCCGCTATGAGATGCCGCACATTCACGGGCTTGGGAAGCAGATGTCGAACGCCGGCGCGGGAATCGGAACGCGCGGCCCGGGCGAGACGGAGTTTGAGCGCCACAGAAGAAAGCTTCAGTCGCGCATTGTCGACGCCACGCGCAAGCTTGAAGAGATTCGCCGCCGCCGACAGGGACAGAGAAAACAGCGCCGGCGAAGCGGCATACTGACCATCGCGCTGGCGGGGTACACGAACAGCGGCAAGACGACACTGCTGAAGCGCCTCAGCGGCGACACAAAACTCTACGCTGCAGATCAGCTGTTTGCGACGCTGGACACGGCAGTTCGCAGCATCAAGCGCGGCGGCAGACAATTTTTGCTGGCAGATACGGTCGGATTTATCCGTGATCTGCCTCCGGAACTGATCGCGGCGTTCCGCGCGACGCTTGAAGAAGTGTGCCAGGCGGATCTGATCTGGATCGTCCTCGACGTCAATGACCCCGACGTTCTTTCAACGTACAGCGTCATTCAGCAAACGCTCCTCGAAATCGGAGCGGCGTCGCTGCCCCGCACGCTGGTTCTGAACAAAATTGACAGCGCCGGAAGCTTGAAAACACAGCGAGTACAGGAAATTCTCTCTCAGGAAAACATTCCCGTCTGTCCTATCAGCGCCCTGACTGGAGAAGGAATCGATTCGCTTCTGGACATGACAGACTGGGTCAGACCGCTTAGAGATGAAAGGAGAACGTAAATCAATGCTCTACAGCATGACTGGTTTCAGCAGAGTCCGCAGAGAGTTTGAATGGGGGACTCTGTCAGTTGAACTTTCCAGCGTCAACTCGCGCTATCTTGAGCTGATCGTCCGGACGGGAAAAGACCTCTTCAGCCTTGAGCCGGTGATTCAGTCGACGCTTCGCGGAAGATTTTCGCGCGGAAAAGTGCAGGTTCGTGCGGATATTGCCTGGATTCCCGAGCTGATGAGGGACCGGCTGAACACCAGCGTCATCAAAGATTACTATCGCGAGATTCAGGAAATTCAAGCTGAAGTCGGCGGTCCTGTTCCGTCGGTGACGAGCCTTCTCAGTCTCCCCGGCGTCACGCAGTCTTCTGCTTTGGCTGATATGACGTCGGACAGCGTGCAGCCCGCTCTTGTCGAGCTCTTGAATCAGGCGGCTGACGAGATGATTCAGATGCGCGCAGCTGAAGGAACTGCCCTGTCTGCCGACATCTCGAACAACCTCAGCAGCTACAATCAGATTTTGAGTCAGATTTCATCTCAGTGGAATGTCGTCTCCGAAAAAGCGTTCGCCGAGTATAAAGAGCGCATCGACAAGACGCTGAAGCGCCTTGGGTATGAAGCAGATCCTGCCCGCATGGCGCAGGAGCTCGTCATTCAGGCGGATAAATGGGATATCGCCGAAGAGCTGACGCGTTCTGCAAGCCATTCGGCGCAGTTTGCGGCGCTCATCGAAAAAGGCGGCACCGTAGGGCGCAAGCTTGATTTTCTCCTTCAGGAGATGAACCGAGAAGTCAATACAATCGGCTCGAAAGTTGCCAGCACGGAAATCCGCTGGCTTGTCGT
>JAXEJY010000137.1:0-6585 GCA_034101315.1 Pyramidobacter sp. | reverse complement strand
CCCATGTCCTTGATCTCAAGTTCTTTCCACGGCTCCAGCAGAGGCGTCAGAACCTTGAGCCACTCGCCAAGATCCTGATTGCTGCGGTAATAGATCTGAAGCTCCGAAGCGTCGCCGCGGCTCGCATCCAGCGCACCGATGCAGCCCGAAGCCTCAGCAGCGGAGTTCATCACTTCCTCCATGCCCGCAGGCCCCTTCAATGTAATATACCACCAGTAACTTTCACCGGTCGCCATGATAACAAATCCTCCTGCCCTGCGGGCGTGAATTTGGAATTATTATACCAAATCCGCCCAGAAAAGAAAAACAGCCGCGCCCGGGGCTTTCAAAGCCTGGCGCGGCTGTTGGGGGAATCCGTGCCGATGTTCTTGAGAAACATTTCGCGCGGGGACTGTCCCTCTTCGCCAGTTACTTTTCCATACAATGCGGATCAAGGAGAAAGTCATAAATGTTCATCGTCAAAATTCCGTAATCGTCATAATGCGTCGGCGCGAAGTCCCCGGTTACCACAATTTTCCTAAACGAATCGTCAATTTTTCTGAACGGACGCACTTCCTGGCTGCGCTTTACTTCATCTGGCATAGAGTACGCGGACTGAATATAGATTCGAGATGAACCGAGATTACATACAAAGTCAATTTCCAGCTGCTTCCGAACGCTTTCGCCGCCCTCACACCGCTCTGAAATAGGCACAACGCCGACATCCACTCTGTATCCTCTCATGCACAGTTCATTGAAGATGACATTTTCCATGGCGTGCGTCGGCTCAAACTGCCGGAAATTGAGCCGCGCGTTGCGCAGCCCCAAATCAGAAAAATAGTATTTCTTAAGCGCCGCAATATACGCCCTGCCTTTAATGTTGTACCGCTGCGCCGACTGAATGAGGAAAGAATCTTCAAAGCAGTCAAGATATTTTTTGATCGTTTTCGACGTGATCTTTGACTTCTGAACAGTCCTGAACGTATTTTTAAGCTTCTCAGGATTTGTCAGAGATCCAATACCAGAAGAAAGAATATTGAGAAGATCTTCAAGCTCTTCCGCATTTCGAATTCTGTTCCGCCGGCAAATATCCCGAATGTAGATTTCACTGAAAAGATTTTGCAGAACTGCCGCCTTGTCTTCAGGAGTATCGCGCAGAGCGACCATCGGGATACCTCCGTAGAGCATATACTCCGATAGTCCCCTGTATTGATCCGCGCAGACAGACATGTACTCAGCAAAGCTCAGAGGATACATGCGGATTTCATCTCCGCGTCCGGCAAACTCTGACGCAATGTCTTTTGAAAGCAGTTTTGCGTTGCTTCCGGTTACAAAGACATCCACGTTTTCCCTGCGCAAATAGCTGTTCAGAACAGCTTCAAAACAATCGAGCATCTGTACTTCATCCAGCAGAAGATAATACATCCCGCTGCCGGTAGTTTTTGTGCGAATGTACTCCATAAATTTTTCAGGTTCTGCGCCTCGCTTCTCCTTCTGCAACTGAATAGGGCTTTCGCCAATCAGATAAAGATCATCGGCGGAGTCAAATGCGAATCTGACAATATGATCCGCCGCGACGCCGGAATCAAGCAAATGACGATAAAATAACTGATTCAGCAGGTACGATTTTCCGCATCGCCGGATGCCAGTGATCACTTTAACCAGACCGTTATGCTTTTTTGTGATCAGTTTGTTCAAATAAAAGTCTCGGCGTATTTCCATACAGATCCCTCCGCAGGGATGATTTTTGCATCTAGATGCATTTTTCAGTCCTATTGTGTCACAGACAACCGAGAAAAACAAGCTTTTCCACCAGCTCGAGGACAGAAAAATGCATCTAGATGCATTTTTCTGTCCTAATCGGCTGTCAAAGAAACACAAACCGCCCTTATGAGCAGCACGCGCTGCGCATAAGGGCGGTTTGAAATTTTAAAGCCATATGAGCACGTCTGCTCCGTCCGCACGGAGAGACTCACTTCATGCTCTCAGTATACGGATTGTCCTTGATGCTTTGAATCACTTCCTGCCTCAGCCACTCCGGAGCGAGGACTTCCACGTACGGCAGATACTGCAATGCCCAAAAACTGACGCCGACTGGAGCAACTTTGAACGTCGCAATGAAAAAGTCCTTGCCTTCTGGGATAATTGTGACGTCATCGCCGAATTTGTCAATCACGTGCCCGAGGCTCAGTCTTTTGCAGCGCAGAGTGACAGTTTCTTCTTTGCCGCACCAGGCATAGACCGTTTTGTTCTCCGCAGACTGAAGTTCCCGAGGCGCCAGATCAGAGTACGCCAAATCGTCCGTGACTTCCAAGTCTTTTATCAGGTCAACTCTGTAGAGACTGAGATTTGCACACCCCTCTAAACGGCAAATGAGATAATAGTGCTCATTCGTGCAGATAAGCTGATGGGGATTCACCGTATATTTCTCCGGCCGGCGCGGCTTCAGTTTTTTATTCAACCCGTATTCCAGATACGTGAATTTGACTTTTTTCTTCTTCGCAAGCGCCTCATCGAGCTGCTGAATGTTCGTGAACACGTCAGTATTCTGCGTTTTCTTATTCGTCCTGATGAGCATAAGGTTCTTGTACTGATTTCTGTCGTAGACGCTGAGAAACGCCTTCTGCAGCTTGCCGATGAGATTTTTGCTTTGGCAAGCGGAGATTGCCTGACACGAATAGACAGCGTCCATCAGCAGACGGACTTCTGATTTTTCCAGATCCCGCGTCTCGAGGAAATACCCTTTCTTATTCTTGCTGTAGTCTGAAATGCCGTATCCGAGGTTTTTAAGCTCGTGAACCGATTGATACACCGTTCTTCTGTCGACTTTAAGCAAATACTCGCTTTCCAGCTTTTCTAGGATTTCCTGCATCTGCATAATGTGTTCCGCGTCGGAGTACTTTTGCAGAATGTGAAGCACACAGACTGGAAGCGCGATCTTCTTTACAGAGTCGCAGTCATACATATTCATTCAAACGCCTTGTTTATATCGGTAATGCCTGCGTCAATCAGCATACGGGCAAATTCCAGTCCGGTGATGAGCCGAACTCTGTGCTCTGAAGCACGCAGAACAGCGTCCGGAGCAAATTTGTCAGCGGACGTAATGACCCACGGAATTCCAATGTACTCATTGACGCCGGATTCATGCTGATCCCAGTACTTTGTAATCTGCTCAACCGCCCAGGGACCAGTTTCTTGCTCGTGCAGCTTGGCTTGAACGTAGATGATGACTTTGAGCGGCTCAAACTCTGCGACGAGGTCCGCGTCGGCGCCGTCGCGCTTATCCCTGCTGTTCTTCGCGGGAATGAAGGCTTTTGTCGCTCCTGTTTTCAGAAAGTACCAGCGAATCAGCTTCTCAAACTTGTCCGGATTGAGCTGCGTTCTGATCAGATCAAGAATTTGGCCGGCAAGCTCTTCAATCATCACAGCGTAAAAGTTGATCGGAGCCTGAGCATTGATGACCGCTTGAACGTTCTTTTCCAAATCTGAAATATCCGCGTTCGTCTGCAGGATTTTCATCCGGGCTGTCAGCTTATTATCCGCATATTCATAGCGCGACAGATGTTCTCTGACAGGTTCTACTTCGACGGCAAACCCCAGGTCGACGGCTTTCTGGGAGCTCTCACGATAGAACAGCCCGTCTTCACCGCGGCGAATTGTCTCTCCGCTTTCAGATACAAAAGTATCGTTTGCCAGCTCCACGCGGCTAATCGGCATCGCGCTGCCCGTCAGCCTGAAGATGGAAAATTCGCCGCCCGACAGCGGAACGACGACATAATCGCCTCTGCGGAAGGAGCAGAACTTGAAGAGATTCCAGCGGGAACGGCTTGTTTCTCCAAGTTCTTTCATGATGGATTCAAAGACTTCAATGTCTCGCTCGCCATGGACTTTCGACTCTATTCCGCTCGTGCAGTAATCTGACCAGCCGAGCGTCAGATAGCCCTTCGCAAGCAGCGCATAGGACACATCCCACTCATAAGAGATGCGGTGAAGCCAATATTTGCACTTGTGCTGATTTCCCATCAATCCGAGGTCAACTGTCTTTGTCATCGTATTTCCTCCTTCTAAAATAGGGCGAGCAGCAGCCTAAAATGTCTGCATCGTCTTTTGGGGACATCTCTATTCTACACCGCCGCCTAGGCATAATGATGTACAGGCAGAAATTTCAGCCGCACAAGCCAGCGCTAATACTGCATGAAAGATGTTCAAACAGAGCAGCCAACGCCCTCCGCGCCCTGGACATAATTATGCACGCGGATGAATTTTCGGCTCAAAACAGCTCAGGGCATATCAGCGTACAAAAAGCCGCGCCCCTTCGTACAGCGTGTACGAAAGGGCGCGGCTTTTATGCGATGGCTATTTTTTCTTCTTTGACGCTTTTTTCTTCGATTCTGAGCTGCTGTCTTTTTTGCCGCCGAAGAGCTTGTCAAAAAATCCGGGTTCATCGCCTTTTGAGGCGCTGACGTCCATTTCCTGAGCAAGCTGGCGGGTCAGCTCCAGTTCTTTTTCGGACAGAGAACTGCCCTTGGGAACGCTGATTGTCACGTGGAGGTACAGATCGCCTCTGCCGCTTCCGCGCAGACGGGGCATTCCTTTTCCTTTCAGGCGGATCGTCTGACCGGGGGCTGTGCCTTCGGGAATGGCGTACTCAGCTGTCCCGTCGATGAGCGTCTCGACGGAGGACGTTCCGCCGAGAACTGCCAGAGGATAGGGAATGGTGACGGCGCAGTGCAGGTCGAGCCCGTCGCGCTCAAAGTCGGGGTGCTCTTTGACGTCCATGACGATGTACAGATCGCCGGGCGCGCCGCCGTTGACGCCCAGTTCGCCGGCGCCGGCAACGCGCAGTCGGGTACCGCGGTCGACGCCCGCCTGTACTTTGATTTCCTGCTCGCGCCGGCGGTGGACGCGGCCTTCGCCGCCGCACTCGCTGCACGGTTTTTCAACGACTTTGCCGCGTCCGCCGCACGTAGGGCACGTGCCGACGGTGACGGTATCGCCGAATATGGTGCGCACTCGGCTTCGGACTTGCCCTGTGCCGCCGCACGTTGAGCACGTCCGCGGCTCGTAGCCCGGCTCAGCACCCGTGCCGCCGCAGTGGTCGCACGGTTCCCAGCGCGGAATGGTGATTTTTCGGGCAACGCCGCGCGCGGCTTCTTCAAGCGTGACGGACAGTACCATTTCGAGGTCGCTTCCTCGGCGGGGAGCGTCAGGACGAGGACGCGCTCCGCCAAACCCTCCGCCGAAGAAGCTGCCGAACAGGTCGCCGAACACGTCTTCAGCGCCGCCAAAGGGCATGGCGTTTTCATCGGCTGTGCCGAACTGGTCGTAACGGCTGCGCTTTTCAGAGTCGCTGAGGACTGAATATGCCTCGTTAACTTCCTTGAACTTCCGCTCTGCGTCGGGATCGTCGGGGTGGGAGTCCGGATGACATGTGCGCACTTTCTGACGGTAGGCTTTTTTTATCTCCTCTGCTGTCGCTGTGCGGGAGACTTCAAGGACTTCGTAAAAATCCCGACGGTTTTCAGCCATCGTTCAGTCCCGTTTAGTCGCTGAATTCGGCGTCAACGGTGTCGCCGTCTTTGCCGCCGTTCGCGTTGGCTCCGCCCTGAGCGCTGCCCTGGGCGCCCTGAGCGCCGCTCTGCTGGTACAGACGCACGGACAGCTTCTGAACTTCGGCGTTCAGAGCCTCGGCGGCTTTCTTGATGCTCTCTGTGCTGTTGTCGGCAATTGCTTTCTTGACATCCTCACAGCGGGCTTCAACGCTGCCTCTCTCCTCGGGCGTCGCCTTGTCGCCAAGGTCTTTCAGCAGTTTTTCTGACTGATAGACGAGGGAGTCGGCGGCGTTTTTCGCCTCAATAAGCTCTTTCTTCTTGGTGTCTTCGGCTTCGCATGCTTCGGCTTCGCTCTTCATCTTCTCAATCTGCTCCTTGGAGAGGTTGGAGGACTGAATGGTGATCTTCTGAGCTTTGCCGGTGCCCTTGTCAGTAGCGGAGACGTTCAGAATGCCGTTGACGTCGATGTTGAACGTGACTTCAATCTGCGGAATTCCGCGGGGAGCGGGAGCGATTCCGTCGAGCATGAAGTTGCCAAGCAGGACGTTGTCGGCTGCCATGGAACGCTCACCCTGAAGGACTTTAATGTCGACCGACGACTGGTTGTCCGCTGCGGTTGAGAAGATCTGGCTCTTCGACACGGGAATAGCGGTGTTGCGCTCGATGATGCGGGTGCAGACGCCGCCCAGCGTCTCAATGCCAAGCGACAGAGGCGCGACGTCGACGAGGACGATGTTCTTGTCGGTGTCGCCGCTCATGATCGCGCCCTGAATGGCAGCGCCGGCAGCGACGCACTCGTCGGGGTTGATTCCCTTAGTGGGCTCTTTGCCGATCAGCTCTTTAACCTTCGCCTGTACGGCGGGCATACGGGACGAGCCGCCGACCAGGAGGACTTTGTCGATCTGAGACGCATTGATTCCTGCGTCGGCAAGGGCATTCTTGACAGGAGCGACGACGCGGGCAAGCAGATCGGACGTGATGTCTTCGAATTTAGCGCGCGACAGTTTCATCTCAAGGTGTTTGGGCCCAGTGCTGTCGGCGGTGATGAAGGGCA
>JAXEJY010000136.1:0-7665 GCA_034101315.1 Pyramidobacter sp. | reverse complement strand
CGCGCTGCCCCGCTCCTGAAGCGATGAGCAGAGAACGCAGAGCGCATGCCGCTGCCTGCTGATGAATGATCAGAATTTTCGATCCGCAGCGTCCGCGCGCTTCATTCAGAACGCGCTCAAATTCGGGATTCATTGGAAACGAGACGCTATACGGAATCCCGAAACGCTCTTTAAGAAAACGGCACGCTTTCAGCCCCGACGGGGAAACAGCAAGCGTCCTGTCCGGCAGGGACGGCAGAGGCTCCCCGCCGTAGAACGCGGCTGAAGCCGACGGGAAAGAGCGCCGCACGAGCTCTTTAAATCTGTCCAAGGACAGCCGCGACGGCATCTCCAGCGGAGATGCGCCGAACACGCCAAGGCGTTCTCCGTCAGAGGGGACGCGCTCCAGCGCCCCGGGCAGACGCAGAAGCGCCATATAGGCTTTTTCCGCGCCGGTATCGTACAGCTTCATGCCGTCTGTATCGACGGAAACCGCCGCAATGCCCGTTTTGCGGCTCAGAAGATTGGCAACGCCCTTCAAATCTGAGGCGATAACGGAGACGACTGGCGTTCCGACGAGGGCGATAAAACGGTATTCGCGCTCTGAAGCCGCCTGGACAATCTTCCGCTCGAGGAGGTCATCCTTGCCCAAGATGGCGTCCATATCGCGGATTGCCGCGCTGAAAAGCGCCTGCTGTGAGCCGTAAAACCGAGGCTCATCGTAGCCGCACACATTGCCGCTGCACCCGCCCGGGTCACAGAGCACAACAAGGCCGTCCATGCCGAAAAACACGCATGCCGCCCCGGAATAATCCGGCGCAAACGGCGCAAGATACTGATAAAAGCCCTTCATTTCGCGCCTCCTCTCAGACGACCAAATACGATCCGTGCATTTGCTCTCTGTGCGTTTTCGGGCGTTGAATACTCTCTTCAATCTGAGCTATGAGCGATTTCAGCCCTCCGAAACCAAGAGGCTGGCGCTCAGAGCTCCAGCACACGCTGACAGCCTGCGGCAGGAAATACCCTGCATCAAGCCCCAGGGCGACATCGGCGGAAATGCCGGAAAAGTCTGCGCTCTGCATTGAAGGGTGGACGCCTGAATAGATTTTCAGATCCGGCGCCCGCTCCGCGATGAGGCGCACAAGCGGCATGTCGGAGGGCTGAACAAGCGTCCTGAAGAGAAGCGGAACGTCGATTCCCGCCTCAAGGAGCGTCAGAGCAATTTCCAAAGGACTGCCGACAACCGCCTCGCCGACGGCAACCGATATGCCTCTGTGCCGCGCGGCAAATTCGTCAAGAGTATTCTGCGCGTCCTGTGCATAACGCTCCGTGTCCAACGCTGCGCCGAACGCCAAAGCCAGATTTTCATACTCTTTCCGAGTTCGGGAAACGCCGTACGTACACGCCATCGGCGTCCACGGAATTCCGATGCGTTTCTGAAGGTCGCGCGCCGCCTCCTGAGCCTGCGCGTTGATGACGATATTGAGAGAACTCCGCCCCATTTCCTGATATTCGTCAAATGTCCTGCACGCCGATATCTGCCGTATTGTGCGGATTCCCGCCTGAGCAAGAACTTCAGGCAGCTCGCTCGACGCGTCAAGGGGCACAAATCCGCCCAGAAGATTGACCGCGTCCTTTTCAGGAGAACCTTTTTGAAGACAGCGCATAATCGCCTGCTGAACTGACACCATGGGCGCCTTTCGGGTTTCGCGCGCAATCGGATCCATAAAACAGCTGACGACAGGAATGCCGATTTTTTCCTGAATCTGGCGCCCTATGCGGTCAAGATCTGTTCCCAGAAGCGCATCGACGCAGGTCATGCACAGAAACAGGGCGCGCGGCGAATTTTTGCGGCAGACGCATTCCGCCGCCTGGGGAATTCTCTTTAGGTACGCGCCTGTCGCCACATCGCGCTCGTCGAGGCACAGATAGAACATGCGCTCATCAAAACCCGTTTTTTTGCCCGTCACCGTGCCGTGACGCCCGCAGCATGACGGAGCGACCAGAAGCATTGCCGATTCGGGAAGCAGCATCGCAGTTCTTTTTACGCCGAAGCCTGCCGCGCCCGGGCCGTTGTAATGAAGATGACACGGCGCTGCGGTGCGCACAGCCTTGCGGATATCCCCTCGGGAAGCAAGTTCCTGCGCCGTGACACAAAGCGGAGCGCTCATTCTGACTCACCTTTCATCAGGCTTCGGGCGATGTTCAGGAAGTTCTGACTGACGGGCAGAGACAGATCCCCCTCGATAACCGTCTGATTTTTGTCCTCATAGTCGATAATCGCCTGCGAGCGCGGAATATCCCCCAAAACGGGGATGCCCGCCTGAGCGGCGAACGCGCCGACGCGCTCCGCTTCGTTGTCGACGCCGCGTCGGTTCATGATGATCCCCTTGACGCGCGCGTATCCCCTGTCCGCAAAGTTCGCTACAGCCGTGCTGATGTTTGAAGCCGCGAACAGGGACATTTTCTCCCCCGACGTGACAATGATCACGTCCTCCGCGTATCCCTCGCGAATGGGCGCGGCAAAACCGCCGCATACGACGTCGCCCAAAACGTCGTACAGCACAACGTCCGGCTTGAGACGATTGAACACGTCAAGCTCTTCGAGGAGATTAAACATGGCAATGATGCCGCGTCCGGCGCACCCGATTCCCGGCGTGGGACCGCCCGCTTCGACGCACATGACGCCGCCGAAGCCGATTTTGACGACATCTTCAATCCCCGGCGCCGCACTCTCATCGCGGAGGACGTTCAGGACGGGCGTCGGCGTCTGACCGCCCAGCAGGTTAATCGTTGAATCAGCCTTCGGGTCACAGCCAATTTGCATCACGCGAAAGCCAAGCACAGAAAGAGCCGCTGACAAATTGGACGTAACCGTCGATTTTCCAATGCCGCCCTTGCCGTACACTGCAATTTTTTTCATGAAAAAAGCACTCCTTTCCCGGCGTGCAAAGACGGAAAAGAAGTGCTGCAATGGGCAGAAAATCCCTCATGGCGGCGACTCTGCTTTCCGTTCAGAACGAATCTTTGCGGTCAGACGGGACGCTATAGTTTTTCGAAGACCTGCGCTGCCGGAAATCTCCTACAGCTTAGGTCAGATAAAGATTATCACGATAAACACAGTTTGTCAAATTATTTACTGCACATCTCAGCTTAATAACGGGATCGGCTGAACGCACACGTTTCGTGCTTCTGCGATGCCGTTTGGTTATATTCCTTTCTCTTTAACAGGAGTTCCGACGTACTGCTCCATCACCAGAGCCAGATAGAGGCTGAAACACGTTTTAAAGTCTTTCATGTCGACTTCAGCAATGCGGCTGATCTTTTCAAGGCGGTAAATCAGGGTGTTTCTGTGAATGTTCAGCCGGCGCGACGCCTCAATGAGCGAGAAGTCGCTTTCGCACCATTCGCGTATGGTTTCGCGCATTTCCTCCCAATCGGGATAGCGCCGCATTTTTCCCGTGACGGACTGAATGAATCGGTTGCGCACTGTCGCATCGACGGAGGAGATAACTTCCTGAAGACGGAAACTGGAAATGTTGTACACGCCGGGTCCCTGACAGAATTTTTTCCCGAGAAAAAGGGCTTTGCGCAGCTCCTGAAGACTGCCTGCCACAGCTTGAACTCCAAGCGCCGGAGCGCCGACGCCCACGCAGGCTTTTAGTCCCTGCCCTTCAATGACGCGGAGAAGCTCTTCTGTCATCGCGCGCACGAGCTGTGCCGCGTCTGCTTTAAGCTCTACGCTCTCTTCACCGTTTCCTACCGCATGAAGAACAACAAATGAGCTGCTGCTGCTGGCAGCAGAAATGTCTCGGCGATGTGAAAAAACGCTTCTGATACCGGCAAGGACGGCATTTTTGATGTTCATAATTTTTGCCTCAGCTTCGCGGCTGCCGGACAGCGACTCTTTGCGAATCTGAAGCGCCAATCTGCCGAACTGATACAGATCAACGATTATCGGAACGTAATACCAGCTTTCATCGTACCCGAAATCAGCAGCGCGCGCCGTCAGCGTTGCCCTGCTGCTAATTCCCGGGGCAAACGACGCAAGCTCCTGGACGATGTTTTGAAGCTGATTCTCGCGGTTGAGAGTGTAGGCGTACAGCTCGCGCTCGCGCAAAAGGATCTCTGTCTGCTTTCTGACGATGCGCGACGCCGCTTCAATCTCGCCGCACGGGCCTGCAATCGTCAGCGTTCCAAGCGTTCGCCCGCTCATTAACTGAATGGGACACGTCACGCTCGGCACAGCTCCGCCCTGAGTTGCATCGTCAGACGGACTGAGGACGCAGGGCTGACCGCTCTTCAGCACCGGCAAAGCTGCTTCGCACACCCCTCCAATGCGCTCTGTACAATTTGCCCCGATGATCACTCCGTTCATGTCGGTGATTATCACATTGCAGGAAAGTGCTGACGCCGTCGATACTGCAATTTCCTGCGCGCATTTCTGAAGCAGACCAAGCCCTTCGCTGCGCAGATCCTCCATGAGCACACCGCCTTTGTACGCAAAGTATAAAACATGCCTCTATTGAGCCATAAAAATGTTCTTTTTGCAAGAGTAAATTTCACACAAATTTTCCTGCACGCTCCGTATGCATTCACCGCACAGGACTTTTTTATCCAAGAAAAAAGTCCTCTGCGCAAGGCAGAGGACTGCGGGACAATTGTGAAGAGTGGTAAAAAACTTCAGCTCAGTGCTGCGGCTTAAGAACGCATTCCCAAACGATCGGGCATGTGCTCTCCAAGGTACGTTTCCAAGTGCGTCCGGCTCATTCGGATGTGCGCTCCCATCTCAGCGCGGGCTTTCTTTTCGTCACGCGCCAGCAGGGCGTCGATGATCGCGACGTGCCCGTCGGAAAGTCCCTTGATATAGTCTCTGTCGCCCAGTGAGTAGGGGCGGTACAGGTTAATCACGTCAACCAGTTCAAGGAGAGAGTTCATCAAAAAGCGGTTTCCTGCCGTCTGATACAGAAACAGATGAAAGCGTCTGTCCTCTTCTAGATAATACTGAGGCTCTGTGTTTTTGTCCATTCCGGCAAAGACCGCGCGGAACTCGTTCAGCTCACTCACCGGAGGATTCGCCGAAACGAGCGAGACAGCGAACATCTCAAGGTCTTCGCGCAGTTCATACAGCGCAGACGCGTCACTGACAGACGGCAGAGAGACATACGCCCCCTTGCGCGGCACAAGCGTCACAAGAGAAGTCTTTGCCAGCTGGCGTATTGCTTCGCGCACGGGCGTGCGCGACACTGCCATTTTCTCTGCGAGCTCCACTTCAGAAAGTTTTTCGCCGGGCTTGATGATTCCTTCAACGATCGCCTGTTTAATTTTTTCGTACACAATCTGGCGCAAATCCATGTTTTTTGCAGGATGAAGCGGATTATACATCGTTATTCTTCCCTTCGCTAAACCCAGAAAATACTGCATACACTTTGCAATTGTGCTTATTATACAAAAAACAGAGAACCTGCGCAACGTGAAAGCGATATAAAGTTGCTGTCTTTTTTGCACAGAGAAAAGCGCCGCGGATAAACCTGCAAAGGTTTATTGCGGCGCTTCGCGTCACACAAAATAAGATGAATTATTTCATCGCGCGGAGAACAACTTCAGCGATAATGGCAGAGCCGAGGAATGTCCCGACAAAGACGACCAGACCGACGAGGACGATGCGCCAGCCCTGTTTTTTGAGCAGATCCATGTCCTTTCCGATCGCAAGACCGGCATAGGCAAGAATGGGCGTGCACAGACCAAGGAAGCTGATCTTTGAAGTGGCTGCAGTCATCCACGCAGCTCCCGGAACGAAATCAGGAATAGTCACAATGCAGCCGAGCGTCGTGATGTACGCAACGGCAGGAAGCCCTTTCCAAGGGATCAGCCGATGAATGGCGACGCCGCCGGCGATAATGCCGAGAAGCACAGCCATGCCGGGAAGAGATTCAAGAACGGGCACTCCCTGAACGTAGTTGGCGCAAATGGTCAAGACTGAGCAGATGAGCGTGAAAATTGAAAGCTGAATTGCGGTCATAACTCTTCACTCCTTCCCTTACTCTTTTGCCCCGGGTTTGCTGGGAGCGTCTTTTACGCCCAGCAGGCGGACAAGCCAGTTCGCCATAGGCAGACCGAGGAACACTGACATGTACACGCCGTCAAGGCCGGAAAGCATGTTGCTCGTCGCGGCAAGCGCCGTCAGCTCATCTTTCATGTCAGGATAAATTTCGATGATGGGAGCGAGCGTGGTCGCCATCATGCCGGCGCTTCCCGTGCCGCACGCCATCGCGAGAGCCTGAGGGCTGAAGAAGGTCATCGTGGAAGCGATCACGGAGCCCATAAGGCTGCAGAACAGCGCGCCGAACACTGTGCCGGTGACATAGACGCCCATGACGCCAAGGCCTTCGGGCGAGTCGATTCCGTATTTTTCACCGATAACGGCGATGCTGGGCTCGCGGGCGTTGGAGAACGCGGCGCCGACAGCTTCGCGGCGAAGTCCGAGCACAACAGCGACGGGCACGCCGAGCAGGATTGTGCCGAGGTTGCCGAACTCCTGAAGGATAAGCGCGGGCGCTGACTGAACCACTTTCCAGAAGCTGGGTCCGACGAGCGTGCCGTAGCGCGCCATGAGCAGGAAGAACGTCGCTCCGACGAGTGAGGACGTCTGAACCATGTCGTCCTTCGACAAAATCTTCAGCTGCGGCAGACCGCAGAGCGCACCTAAAATAAACGAATAAAGCAAAGGAATGAGGACGAGTTTTGCAGGTCCGACCGAGAACGACTTGCCGCCAATCAGTTCTGCAACCACCGTCAGAATCAACGCCAGCAGGTGAATTTTCCAGTTACGCAACGCTTTGCTGACACCATCCATAGAGAAAAACCCCCTTACATAAAGATAAGAACCTGAAGAATCCCCAAAGGATTCGGAATACGCGAACGACTGATGTCCCCGCGTTTATCCCGCGTTTAGTAATCGCTGAAGCGAGCGTCCATAGACGCCAAGTACTCCTGCTTCGTGTAAATCGGCGCGTAGCCGTCGAGAATTTCGTGAGCTTTCGCCGCGCCGTCGGCAAGAAGATCAATTACCGACGAAATAAGCGCTTTCGCCGACGTCAGCACAGCGGCGTCAAAATCTGTGACGGTGAACGCGGCAGAGTGAAGCGCTCCGATTGAGCCGCCGGCAGATGGGTGAATGGCAGGCATGATGTGACAGATATCTCCCATGTCCGTCGACGCTGCAAAGTACGTTCCGGCGCTGATGTTGTCCGCTCCGACCAGCTCTGCTGCATTGCGCACGAACAGCTCGTTGAGGGCGGCGTTCGCGGCAAGCGGCATGTCGCCGGGAATGCTTGAGAAGTGGAATTTGCAGCCAAGAGAATCGGCGCCAGCCTTGAACGCGCGCTCGACTTTGGCGAACACTTCGTCAATCACCGCCGCGCTTGCCGCGCGGACATATCCTTCAAGGCGCACGTCATCGGGAACGCTGTTCACAGAGTCGCCGCCCTTGGTAATGATGTAGTGGACTCTCACGTGATCCTCGTCGCGGAACGTCTCGCGCAGGGCGTTTACAGAGTTGATTCCCGAGACTGCCGCGTAGAGCGCGTTGATTCCCTGATCCGGCGCGGCGGCGGCATGAGCCTGCTTGCCCTCGTAGCGTACCATGAACACGCGGAATCCGTTGCCGTGACGGGGAACAGAGAA
>JAXEJY010000135.1:0-10776 GCA_034101315.1 Pyramidobacter sp. | reverse complement strand
GCCGATGCGCCCCCTCTCCATAATTCCGCCAGCCATGATAAACAGGGCAATCGAAATGAGCGCTACGCTGTTCATCGAGCTGAATCCGTAGGGCAGAATCATGCTGGACGCGTAGCCCATGCCGTCCGGACCGCCGAAGAACAGCAGCCACGCTGAGGACGCCATAAAACTGACAGGGACGGGAACGCCGAGCAGCAGGGTAACAACAAGGATTAAAAGCGCAATATAGACCACGCTAGCAGCCTCCCCTCACAAGCGCACGGGCGCTGCGCGCCAGCAGCACAAGAAAATACCACGTCATGAAGATAAACCCCAGAAACACCGCCAGATACGATGTCCACAGAGGAGTTTGCCAGACCGTGGTGACGGGGATAGCGATACCTGTTCCAAGTGGTCCAAGGAACCCGAACATGAAGAACTCAAAAGCGTACCAGCAGAAGAGAACGCTGACCGCCGCCGTGACAAGATAGCGCAGGAACGTCAGAAAGCGCTTCAGACCGCCTTCCGGCAGATACGCATCCACGACGTCCGCCGAGACGTGCGTGTTGTTCCACGCTCCAAGAGCGCCGCCGGCAAAGTACAGCCAAAACGCAGCCAGCTTAACCCACTCTTCATAGCCGTACAGATCGCCGCCGATAATGTAGCGCACAAACGCCGCCGCAGCGATAAGGATCGTCAGAATAACAGAGCTTGCCGCGCTGACTACGGCAAAGCCCGATACAACAATTTTGTCAAAAAGAGAACTCTTGCGGAACAGAACCTCGTTCTCGCTCATTACAATGTCATTTTCACTCACCGTGAAACTCCTTCCGCCTCTTGAATGCCCGTGTCGCTTTCAGGCACAGCTCACTTTTTCGGAGCATATTCTTTTTTGAATTCGGCAATCAGCTCCGGCGTAAACTTGCGCCCCAGCTTGTCCCATGTCGCGGATACAGCTTCAAAAAGCGGTCCCAGCTCTTCCGGCGTGTAGGTGAAAACCTGAATCCCGTGCTGGCGCATCAGCTCAAGATACTTTTCCTGGTCTTTCTGCGCCAAGTCAATGCTTATCTCCGTCACGCGCGCACAGGCATCCGCGATGACCTGACGATCCTCGGGAGCAAGCTTCTGCCATGTGCGCTCGCTCATCATGTAGTTGAAGTTCTCAAGAGAATAGTTCAGCTGATACCAGTACTTCATGACATCTTTCAGGTTGACGTACGCCGCGGGAGTCGCCATGCCGTCGACGCCGTCGCAGACGCCCGACTGCATCGACGTGTACACTTCAACCCACGGAATAGTAACCGTGCGGTAGCCCATCGCCTCAGCGCCAAGCTTATAGACATCCATGTTGGGGATTCTGACGAGACAGTCCTTGTCGACGTTTGGATTCAGCGGTTCATGAACGGGCTTCGTGCTGGCGATTCCGATAAAACCCTCAACCTGGAATCCAAGAAGACGCACGCCCAGACGCGCGCTCAGCTCGTTCATCTTCTTGAACAGCCAGCCGTCCTGAGCAAAGACTTTTTTCGCCTCCGCAAAGTCGCGGACAAAGCAGTTGATGTACGTCAGCTCAAGGCGCGGATCAAACTGACTGGGAATTGAAATCGCCGCCATGTCAATTGTTCCGCGGATCAGCTCTTCGTACACCAGCGTATAGTCGCCGAGCTGGTTTGCAGGATAGACTTTAATTTCAACGCGTCCGTTCGTTTTTTCTTTAACCTCTTCTGCAATCTGATACATCAGTTTCGTCGCCGTCTGGTCAACGGGAACCTGACCGGCAAAACGGAGAACTGTGGGAGCTGCCGCCGCCGCTCCTGCGCTGAGACACACTGCCAGAGCCGCAGCCATTAGAGCGCGAATTTTTCCGCATACTGCACGCATAAACAACACCTCATTCGGATAAAAATGATAAAAAGCTTCTTTCAATCTGAGCGCATATCTGGGAGGGATGGGCGGAGACACCCCCTTTCATGAAATGGCCTGCTGATCGCAGACAATAAAAAGCGATTTTATTATATTACTCTCTGAAAATAATTCGCGCAAGATTAAAAAGATTATTTTATGAAAAAAACGGCCTGCCACGGCGTGCGGCAGACCGTTGAGCGGCCAATTTTTTGCAAAAACTTCGCGTAAAAGCTTTAGCGCTGGTCAAGCACTGCCAGCACGGGAGCGACCTTTTCAAGCTCGCTCAGTCCCTCGATGTCCGTGTCCAGCATGGGAATCTGAACCACGCCGTAGACGCCGAACTCGCGCTCAATCTGTTCAAGATACTGCGTCTGAAGCGCGCGCTTCTTCTCAAAGAACGCTCCCGCTTCCGGCGGAATGACGCGGTTGACGATGACCGGTCCCACGTCAATTTGAAACTCGTTCATCAGCGCCACTGCCCTCTGTGTTTCCAGCACTGCCAGCTTTTCAGCGTTCAGGACGAAGTGGAACGTCGTCAGCGATTTGTCCGTCAGCAAATCGCGCGCGCGCTGGAAACGGTCGCGCCGGCGCGTCAGAATTTCAAACACGGGATCGTTCTTCAGCTTCTCCTGAAGGTCGCGCTCATAGTGAGCTGCCAGACGCATCATGTCCATCGCCTTCGTGCGCTTCTGCATGAGACGCTCCATCCAAAGCCCGAGGACTTCAGGCAGCGTCAAAAGGCGCAGCGTGTGCCCAGTCGGCGCCGTGTCGAATACAATCGCGTCATATGTGCTGTCTGCCTGCTCCATCAGGTCAATAAAGCAGTCAAAAATTGCCGCTTCCTCAGAGCCCGGCGACATGTATGCGATGCGAAGCTGCTTTTCAATCTCCTCGACGATCGCCGGACTGACGATTTTTCGCATCTGGTCGCGAATGCCCTCCATGTACTTTTTCGCTTCCAGCGCGGCGTCAATTTCCAGTCCCCAGAGATTCTTTTCAAGCTCAACCACCGAGCTGCCGATCGGCTTGCCCATGGCATCAGCAAGCGAGTGAGCCGGATCCGTCGACACTGCCAGCGTGCGAACGCCGCTGCGCGCCAGATGAAGCGCGTATGCCGACGATGACGTCGTCTTTCCCGTGCCGCCTTTGCCGCCGAAAAATGTATAGCGTCTGTATGCCATCTTACGCGCCTCCCTAACCGTCAAAACTGTACTGCCCGGCTTTTTCCGCCAGAAGCATGCTTCTGTTCATCATGCGCCTCTGCCAGCCCTCCATATCCTGCGCAATGTACGGCAGAATCTCCATCATATAGTAGGAAACAGGGTTGGGAATTCCCAGATAATCCCCGAAGAGCAAAAGCATCAGCTCGTCGTTCATGTCGTGCGCTTCTTTTCTGACAGCCCCCATGCGCTTGTCAATGGCAGAGCCGTAGAAAAACAGATAAATCCACTCCCAGGCAACCGCCAGCTTTTCCTTAAAAGATTTACTCACCGCAGACCGCCTCCTGATCGTCTATGCGCCAATTATACACTATTTCTGACTTATAAACAAGGAATTACAGGTTTCACCCTCGAAAACTCAGTTCAAACTTTATCATATCGTATCATCAAATTTGAGCGCGATCTAAACATGCATTGTTTACAATTTTCCCTCGATCAGTTAAAATAAGGCAAAGAAGAATCCACATGAGAAGGGGCTTTTTTTCGTGATCAAGGCGCTGTACAAATCTCTTGGCGAACAGGTGTTCTCCATTCTGAGAAAAAAAATAGTGGACAATGAGCTTTCTCCCGGAACAGTTCTTCAAATCGACCGGCTGGCAGAAGAGTTCTCCGTCAGCACAACGCCCATTCGCGAAGCGCTGATGAAGCTGGAAGCCCTCGGACTGGTCACCATCTCACCCAATCGGCGCGCAACCGTCAGCCCTATCAGCCGCACGCAGACGCGCGAAGTTCTGGAATTTCGGCGAATGCTCGAGTCTGCCGGCTGCCGTTCGGCTGCCGTAAAGCTGCCTGACTCCGATATCGACTATCTTATGGCACGCGTCCAGTCTGTCATGGAAAATCCCCTCGACGTCGCCCTCCACATTGAAGTCGACATGGAGCTCCACGACAAATACCTGTTCGGCTGCATTGAAAACAGCTTTGTCCGCAAAGCCTTGGAAGACCTTCAGGTTCATCTGCGCCGAATTCGTTTTTACGCCGAAGAGGCGCTCGACCCCGCTAAAGTGATTGCCGACGTCGGACGCGAGCACACCGCCATTCTCGAAGCGCTCAAAGCGCGCGACGAAGACCGCGCAGAACGCGCCATGCATGCACATCTTACCCAGACGCTGATTCGCACGCTCGAGTCAATGGACCGAAAAGAACACAGCCCCCGCTCATAAACGTTCGGGACGAAACCGGATCATCTCCGATTTCGTCCCGAACGTTCATCATTTAAGTAAGTAAAAAAGAATTAGTCTCTCTGGCAGAGCTCAAGAAGAACGCCGCCGGTTGCTTTGGGATGCAGGAACGCAATTTTCGCGCCGCCGGCGCCAAGACGGGGCTTTTCGTCAATAAGACGGACACCTTTTTCCTTCAGTTCAGCAAGAGCCTCTTCAAGGTTTTCAACGCGAATCGCCATGTGGTGAATTCCCTCGCCCTTTTTCTCGATGAACTTCGCGACAGGGCTGTCTTCGCTGGTTCCCTCAAGAAGCTCAATTTCGGTGTCCTTGATGGGGAGAAATGCAGTCTTAACTTTCTGATCCGCGACTTCCTCAACGCCGTGGCATTTGATGCCGAGCGTGCCTTCCCAGAACTTCAAAGCCTCATCAATGCTCTTCACCGCGACGCCAATGTGATCAACAACATCTACTTTCATCGTAAAACGACTCCTTTCAGATTTGTTCAAAAAAACGCTGTGCATATCATACCAGAAATCAGAAAAGACGAAAAGAAGCATATTCGTTTTTCGCACTTTTTTCCGCAGTTGCTTGGAGATTTCATAAGCAGTACAATTGAACGCATATTTATCATGCAGGGAGAGAAAAATGGCAGACGGATATGAAAGCGCCCGCAGCGAAGAATATTTTAACGGCGGAATGAAGCCGCGCCCCGTGCCGCGCCGTCTTGTTCCAAAACAGCGCGATAAAAATCCGCCGGCACAAACAGAAAGCCCCGCGCCCAAAAGCTGAAACGCTTGCGGGCACGGGACTTTTGTTTTACTCAGTTTCTTCTGACGAACAGCTGATGACGAAATGCTCCGGCTTGGAGAACACCTGAAAGTCCTCAAAGTTGTTCTCGCGGACGATGTTTTCAATTTCCTCTTCGCTCTCGACGCTGAACACGTCAATGCTCTCGTCCGTGTAGTTGACGAGCAGACAGCCGTATCCTTCTTCAACGCCTTCTTTGAACATCTGGAAATAACGCTCCAGCTCGATGAGATCCATGAAGAAAACTTCGCGCGGCAGATCTTCTTCTTCGTCATCCTGAACGCCCTCAAGATAGTCGCGAATGCGTTCTTCAAGCTTCACAAGATATTCCGGCTGAATCACAAGCTTCGTCTCGGACTCAAAAACTTCCTCAAACGCCCCGATCTTCTCGCCGTCCATCCAGAGCTCACCGGTGTACAGAATGTCGTCTTCGCAGTCCTGTTCGGCAAGGTTGCGCACTTCTACGCCGTTTATCGATGCATATTCAATATTTTTCATGAAATATTCCTCCGCATTGAGTTTTAAGGGAACGTCACGTAATTGTACACTAAAAAACAGGCGTGCGCCACAGTGCGCGCGCAAAATTTTTAAAGAAGAAACGAGATGACGACCGGCAGGGTAACAACTGAAGCAATTGTAGTCGCCACAATGGTCTGCGCCGCGTAATCGCTGTCCAAATCGAACTCCTCAGCCAGAGTAAAACTGTTGACCGCAACGGGCATCGACATAATCAGAATGCTCGTCTTCATCAGAAGCGCGTCAGTGGGCAGGAAATAGAATCCAACCGCGAGCAGCACAGGCGACAGGACAAGTCTGATGAGAATATCGGACCACGAACGCGCCAGATCAGACAGGAGCGTGGAGAGATTCAGCCTCATTCCAAGCGTCGCCAGAGCAATTCCAGTGCCGGTGTTGCCGATGATCTTCAATGTCTCGTCAAGCCACTTGGGGAACTCAAACGGCACGAGCAGTCCCCACGCCAGCCCGGCAACGACCGCGACAACCAGCGGGTTACGCGGCAGCTTCAGAAGAACCCTTTTGAGCGAGTGGAGCGAAAATCCGCCTGAACGCGCCATCAGCCCGAACATCGCTGACAGCACTTCAAAGCCGAGGACAGACAGAGCCACAAATCGCGCAAAACTGACGCTGCCTTCGTCGCCCCACAGCATCAGCGCAGCGGGCATTCCCATGAACACGTTATTTGAGCGAATTGCCATCAGAACAGACGACGCCCTTTTTTTGACGTCAAAGCCGCGCGCCCCCGAACCGAACCATGCCGCTGCCAAAAGGGCAAAGTAGACGCCGTGAATCACCGCCAGAAAATGCCAGTCAGAAAAATGCTCCGCCTCCACGCGCAGCGTTGTGCGGAAGAGAATGGCAGGCATCGCCCCGTAAAAGATAAAGCTGTTCATGTCGGCGGCGCCGCGATCAGTTAAAATTCCTCTGTGCTTCAGCAGCCACCCAAAAGCGATGCACAGCATAATCGGCAAAATCAAAAGAAAAGCGGAAAGCATTTTTAAGAAACCCCCTGAGACACTTCAAAATGAAGCTTATTATAAGCATTTTTGTCAAAAAGAAAAGGCGTTATTTGAAGAAGCCTGCGCTGAGCTGTATAATGAAAATAAATCACATGACGGGAGGGACTTTTATGGCACAGACGCCAGCACATATTTTTAGGGAATACGACATTCGCGGCGAAGCTGAGACAGAACTTTCATCGCCCAACGTGCGCGCTATCGCCCGCGCTTTCGGAACATATCTGAAACGCCGCGGCATCGGCAAAGCGTCAGTCGGCGGCGACGTGCGCCTTTCAACGGAGAGAATCCGGACGGCAGTCATCAGCGGACTTCTTGAATCCGGCGTCGATGTTGTCGATCTCGGCGTCGTCACAACTCCCATTCTGTACTGGAGTTTCTTCCGATTCAGCCTTGACGGCGGCGTCATGATAACGGGCAGCCATAACCCAAAAGAGATGAACGGGTTAAAGCTCGGCTGCAACAAATCAACCCTCTGGGGCGAAGAAATTCAGACAATCCGGCGCATGACGGAGGCAGATGATTTTGACGTTCCAGAACACCCCGGAACGCTGACCCGTCAGGACATCATTGCCCCTTACTGCGAAATGCTGGCGTCGAAGTTCAGCTTTTCACGTCCGATGAAAGTAGTGATTGACGCCGCCAACGGGACAGCGGCGCTGTGCGCGCCTCAGTTCTTTAGGTCTCTCGGCTGCGAGGTCATTCCGCTCTACTGCACGCCTGACGGGACGTTCCCCAACCATCACCCCGACCCGCAGAAGCGCGTCAACATGACAGACCTTGCCCGCGCCGTCGTCGAGACAGGCGCTGACGCCGGGTTCGGCTTTGACGGAGACGCTGACAGGATCGGCGTTGTCGACGACAAAGGAGAGATCATCTGGGGAGACATACTGATGGCGCTGTTCTGGCAGGAAATTCTGCCGCGCCACAGAGGCGCTGACGTGCTGATTGAGGTAAAATGCTCTCAGGCTCTTGAAGACGAAGTGCGCCGCCTCGGCGGCACGCCGCGCTACTGCAAGGCAGGACACTCGCTCATCAAAGCTGAGATGAAGCGCATCGGCGCTCTGTTTGCCGGTGAGTACTCGGGGCACATGTTCTTCGCCGATGAGTACTACGGATTTGACGATTCATTCTACGCTGCGGCGCGGCTTCTGAGGATTCTGGACCGGAGCGGAGAAAAACTCTCCGTCCTCCACGAGCGCATTCCTCATTATTTCCCTACAGAAGAAATCCGCGTTGACTGTCCTGATGAAAAGAAATTTGAAGTGATGAAAGTCATCACCTGGCAAGCCGTCCAAGACAGCCAAGCCCGCACCGTCGAAGGCGCCCGCGCGCCAATTACTGTCGACGGCGTGCGCATACTGTATAAAAACGGGTGGGGTTTGATTCGCGCCTCCAACACGCAGCCAGTGCTCTCCGTACGATGTGAAGGGCGCACTCCCTATGACCGCGACGTCATCGCCTATGACATCCGAAGGCGCGTCACCGCCGAAGGTCTGCCCTACTTTAAATGGAAGATATAATCGCGGGAGAAATCCCCTGCGAAGCACAATTTGATGTCTGTCGGGGCAACCACCGGCTGTTCACGGCGGAACAATCTCGACACATTTTTAGGAGGCACGTTTCATGAACGATCCAGTTTCAAAAGTTCAGGCAGCGCTTGACGCGCTCCATTACGACGGGAAAATTATCCACAGCGACGCGACCATCTTCACCGTCGACGACGCTTCGAAAGCAATTGGCGTACAGCCCGCAGAAATCTTAAAAAGCCTTATTTTCATGGTTGACGGCTCTCCGTGGCTCGTTCTGATGTCCGGTCCAAACAAAGTTCACTCCGGCAAAATCAAGCGCCTGACGAAAGGACACAAAGTCACCATGGCGTCGCCCGACTACGTCTATGAAAACTTTGGCTTCAAAATCGGCGGCGTGCCCCCGGTTGGCTATCCAGTTCAGCTTCCTGCGCTTCTGGATGACGATCTGTGGAAATACGACACCGTCTGGGCGGCGGCTGGCACCGATCACGCCTTCTTCCCAATCAGCCCCGAAACGCTTCTTCATTTCGTCAACGGACGCCGCGAAGTCGTAAAGAAAGAAGAAACGCCCTCTGTTTAAGGCTATTCCTCAAACTTCAGCTGCTTATGTCCCCCTGAGCCGGCGTTTATATCTCTCCTACAATAGCGGAATAAAACACTTGCATTTCTTACAAAAACAGTTATAATAATTTCATACTATTCTGCTCACATTTAAGGAGGGGACGATTGTGAAGCTGAAAATTTACCGTGAGCGTCCAATGGCTGGAAGCGGCTGAAGCACGATGATATACACCGCGAATGAGCGTGAAAGCTTTCCCGGTGAATGCAGCCGCGTCGCGGCTGGAAAACTGTACATGAAACTGCGCGAGACATACGGCGAAAAACTTGACGTCGATTTTTACGACCCGCGCTGCTTTATTTTCCTGTTTGACACCCTTCGCTACCGCCTGCGCGGAAATGAAATCACCTGGGTGCTCGACGGAAAAGTTATATTCAGAGGAAATCCCAGCTGGGACGATCTGAAAAAGTGCATCGATGAGCGCCTTTCCGCCTAGGATACACAATAAAAAACGCAACAAAAAAGCCGGAACTGCTTCCCCCGGGGGAAACAGTTCCGGCTTTTTTTCGTTTTAACGGCGCCCTTTAATGGTCTTTGGGTTGCCCTTGCCGTTGCGCCACAGGATAACCGCCCAATAGAAGCGGCTCATCTCGCGGAAATCGCGCGGCTTAATGCCCAAAATGCTCTCCAGCTTTTCAAGCCGGTAATCGACTGTCGTGCGGTGGACATGAAGAAGTTCAGCAGCGCGAACGACGCTGAAGCCGCTTTCGCACCACGCGACAATGGTTTCCTGAAGCTCTTCGCCGTCCGTGCGGACGAACAGCGACGCCAGTTCGCGCTCAACCATGCTGTCAAGCAGGCGCGTCTCTGAGCTGAGAAGGAGTTCTTCAACGCGGAAATCAATGATAAGATGAACGTTTTCGCGAGGGAAGAGCTTTGATCCGACGCTGAGCGCCGCTTCTGCTTCGCGGTAGGACGACACAAGCCCCGGAATGCCGTCAAGAACGCTGCCGACGCCAATCGTCGCGGTGTAGCCGCGGCGCTTCATCTGCTCCACAAGCTGAGCGCACTGCTCCTGAAGCGCAGCGTAAAACTTATTTCTGTTGAACTCGCGCCCCTTCATGGCGCTGCGGAACACAACGTAGCGATGCGGACCGACACTGCCGGAAACGTCGCCGGGCGCGTTGAAAATCTGCCTGATGTCCATCAGCGTGCGGTCTCTCTCCGGATAGTCTCCGTCGTCGTTGTTGGCAGAAGCCGTGTCGATCTCAAGGACCGAGTAGGACAGCGTTTTATCGTAGCCCATGAGCGCAGCTTTCGTCTCAATCACCTGCGGATCGTTGATGCCGGATCGGAACAGAGCAATGTCGGCGACAAGCGCCTGGAGATTGCGCTCGCGTTCCAGCAGTTCGCGCGCGATAAGCCGCTCTTTAAGATAAAGCTCTGCCTGGCTTTTGACGAGCTGAGCGAACGGCTTGACTTTTTCGGGATCGCCGGTGATCGCGATTGTGCCGATCACATGCTGCTCTGTGTCAAGGATAGGATATGTGACACCGGGCTTGACGCCTTTGAGGCGGCGGGCATCTTCTTCTGTCTCCCAGCGCGACTGCCCCGTGCGCCCGACGATGGATGACGCTTCATTCAGCGTGCCAATTCCGCGCGTCAAGTCGCTGCAGCCGATTGTAATGCCGTCCGTATCGGTAATCACTACATCATATCCAATGACGCGGGAAATATTTTCCGCAAGCTCCTGGGCGATAGGTCTGAGCATGTTACACTTCTCCTCCTGCATACGAGAAAAAATTTGGAGAGCATTTTCGTCCAGCTCATTCAGTAGAATGTGGAATCGTTTATTTAATCCGCTCTCTTCAGCAATGGTGCTGAGAAAAAACTGCTTTCTGACTTTTAATGCGTAGAAATTTAAGGAAAAATTTTTTTGATTCACTTAGCAGAATTTATCCCCAGCTCATGATACCACTTTCTATAATTTTAGGAAAGACCTTTTAAGAAACTTCATTTTGACGAAAACTTCTTTTTTCTGAACAAAAATGTACTTAATATTCATTATCAAAATTC
>JAXEJY010000134.1:0-2450 GCA_034101315.1 Pyramidobacter sp. | reverse complement strand
AGCTCGAGCTTGAGATCGTCCTCTGTAATTTCTGAAGCCTTCTCCTGTTTCTTAAAGAAATCGTTCGCATCGCGGCGGATGTTGCGCAGAGCGACTTTCGCCTCTTCAGCGATCTTTGCCGCCATCTTCACGAACTCTTTTCGGCGTTCGCCCGTCAGCTCGGGAACGACAAGGCGAATGTTGTTGCCGTCAACGTTCGGCGTCAAACCGATATTTGCCGCGAGGATGGCCTTCTCAATCATTTTCGTCGCGCCCTTGTCAAACGGCGCGATCATCAGCATTCTGGGCTCAGGCACTGTAACGGTGGCAAGCTGCTTGACAGGCATCGCTGAACCGTAATAGTCAACTTTCACCGATTCAAGAAGTCCAGGATGGGCGCGCCCGGTGCGGATTCCCTGGTACTCTCCATCGAGGTGCTCAAGTACTTTCTGCATTTTTGCGTCAAGGTCAAAACTGGACATAAAAATCACTCCTCTGCAAACTCACTTGGAAACGATTGTGCCGATCTCTCGGCCTTCAACTAAAAACGCGCGCAAATTGCCTTCTTCAAGGACGTTTAAAACGGCTATCGGAATTCCGTTCTCCATACAGAGCGAGAACGACGCTGCATCCATCACTTCAATCTGGTGCTGAAGGGCATCCATGTAGGTCAGGCGTGAGTACTTAACGGCGTCGGGATATTTGAACGGATCTTTGTCGTAGATTCCGTCGACTTTTGTCGCCTTAACGAGACAGTCTGCGCCAATTTCTGCAGCGCGAAGCGCAGCTGTGGTATCCGTCGAGAAATAAGGAGAGCCTGTCCCTGCGGCAAAAATGACAATTCGTCCTTTTTCAATATGACGGAGCGCTCGGCGGCGAATATAGGGCTCAGCTACCTGGCGCATCTCAATCGCTGAAAGCACGCGAGTGGGGAGATTGTTCTTGCGCTCAAGCACATCCTGAAGAGCCAGAGCGTTAATGGCTGTTCCAAGCATTCCCATGTAGTCAGCCTGAGATCGCTCAACACCTTCGTCAACCGCCTGACGGCCGCGGAAAAAGTTCCCGCCTCCGACGACAAGCCCTATTTCTATTCCCTCAGCAGCAACTTGAGCAATCTGACGGCACATGCTCTCAATCGCTCTGAAATCAAGACCAAATCCCTGCGTGCCTGCCAAGACTTCGCCTGACAGTTTCAGCAGTATACGCTTATACCTCATTGTTAGCCCCTCCCTCGCTCCATGCCGTAACAGCGCAGATAGTAAAAAAGGGCGCAGAGCTTGTGACAGGCTCTGCGCCCATAAATGGACAAATTAGTCGCCGATGGAGAAACGGGCAAAACGGCGAATTTTCATGTTCTCGCCCATCTTGGCAACCAGAGCGACGACAAGATCGTTGATCTTCTTGTCGCCGTCACGAATCCAAGCCTGCTCAACGAGGCAGTTCTGCTCGTAGAACTTGCGAACTTTGCCTTCGATGATCTTCTCAAGACGGTCAGCGGGCTTGCCCTCAGCGATCAGCTGCTGGCGGTAAATTTCTTTTTCGCGCTCAAGGTCCTCGGCGGGAACATCTTCGGGAGCAAGGTAAGCGGGGTTTGTCGCTGCAACCTGCATGGCTACTTCATGACCAAGCTCCTGGAACTCGTCAGTGCGGGCAACAAAGTCCGTCTCGCAGTCGATCTCAACGAGAACGCCGACTTTGCCGGTGTTGTGGATGTAAGAGAAGACACGACCGTCTTTAGCGTTGCGGTCAGCCTTTTTGGCAGCCTTAGCAAGTCCTTTTTCGCGAAGATAGTCAATAGCTTTCTCTGTGTCGCCGCCGCACTCAACAAGAGCCTTTTTGCAGTCCATCATGCCGCAGCCGGTGCGTTCGCGAAGTTCCTTAACAACAGCAGAAGTAATTTCCATGATATAAAACCCTCCTCGTGGCAGATTAAGCGTCCTTGCCTTCGGCCATTTCTTCGCCGTAAGCTTCCGTCAGTTTTTCCTTAACATCGAGAATTGCCGCATCGTCCGCAAGGACGTCATCGGCGGTTTCAGCTTCTGCAGCAGCGGGAGCAGCGCCGTCAACGCCGCCGCGGCCTTCGATCACAGCGTCAGCCATGAGTCCGCAGATGAGCTTAATGGCGCGGATAGCGTCATCGTTGCCGGGGATGGGATAGTCAATCAGTTCCGGATCGCAGTTGGTATCGACAATTGAGATAACGGGAATACCAAGCTTGCGGGCTTCGAGAACGGCGATGTTCTCTCTGCGGGGATCGATGATGAACAGAGCATCCGGCACAGCGCGCATGTCCTTGATGCCGAGAAGGTACTTCTCAAGCTTGGCAAGTTCTTTGCGGAAGAGAGAAATTTCTTTCTTCGTGTATGAGCCCCACGTATCTTCAGCTTCGCACTTCTGAAGTTCTGCCATGCGCTGGACGCGCTTGCGGATGGTCGTGAAGTTGGTCATAAGACCGCCGAGCCAGCGCTGGT
>JAXEJY010000133.1:0-4012 GCA_034101315.1 Pyramidobacter sp. | reverse complement strand
CATCAAAAAAATTTCAGCAGGACGATCGGAGCGGAAATAACGACTGGATCTTAGGCGGAACATACAGCCTTGATGAGCTGAAAGCAGCAGTGGATAAGTCTGCAACAATAAAGCACGCGATAAAATACGCCTTTGCGGACTTTGGGAACGATGGCGCAGACGAACTGATCCTGCGGTTTGAAAGCAAGGAGCAGGATTTTAACAGCTGGACAGGGATCATCAAGCAGACAGCTTCAGGGCTTGTCCTGTGCGATTATTACGAAGATAACTCTCGAGCTCCCGCAGTGCTGTACGCTTCAGGATATCTTTGTACAGGCGGCGCCATGGGGGCTGGCGGTGAAATAACAGAAATTTCTCGCTTCGGCGCTGACGGCAGAGGCACACGACTGTTTATGCTCAAAAAACTGTACGGAACAGCGGCTGCTTCAGCAGTCTACGATCTCAAAAAGAACGTCAACGCGATGAAAGGCGATTATTCATCAATAATGGGCTCTTCACGTCTTGTCACTCGCGTGCACTCGGCAAATGGCAAAGTTAAAATTGCAGCTGAGGGGTGGAGCCGCAGCACTTCAGTCCGCAAAAAAGAAAAAGCCCTTATCCGCGAGCTGGTCAAACTTGGCGCAAAAGAAGTCTCAAAAGCTGAGATGGATAAACTGTTTTCTCTTTCAAAATACCAAAAAGACGAGATTGTTTGGCAGGACTGGGACGCAGACGCTCCCTCCAAAGGAGAACAGCCCCTCACTGCCGACTATGCGCCGCAGGAGTTGCTCGATAAGTGCGGAGCGTATCACGAGTTTATTGCTGACACTTCAGAATATCAGACGAAGGTCGTCTTCCGTGCGCGCAGCCGCGTGACCAACGTGCGCGTTCTGGCGCTTAACTTTGAAGATGTGACAGAAGAGGGAGAAGTCAGCTTCAGCGCGCAGACCCTGTACACCCTGCCGGAACTGACGCCCGAAAAACCTCTTGTCGTCGCTCTTCTCTTTGCCGGAGGTATCCCCAATATGGGCATTGCCTGCACATCAAACGGCACTGAGCACACATACTCCCTCAGCATGAGCGGCATGGACAGCAGTATTCTGCTGGATAAAGCCAACATTGTGAAGCGCTAAAGCAGCAGGAGCTTATCATCGCAGCACGCAAAACGCTGACGCGGAAATGAACATGAACAGCCCCCCAACCGTTCGATTCTGAACATCTAACGGTTGGAGGGCTGTCTATTAATCGGAGATAAATTTTAATCTTTGGCGTGAAGCTCTGGAATGTCAGAAATGCTGTCAGCGTCATAAACAGGGATTCCAGCCGCGCTCAGCGCGCGGGCAAAAAGTCCCTGTCCTGCGATGAGCGCGCCGGTAAACGTGCCGTCGTAGATCTGCGTCACGCCGCACGTCGGGCTGCGCGGCTGAAGGACGGCGCAGCAAACGCTCTCTTTGAGCGCTGTTTCAAGTGCCAGACGAACGCCTTCGCAGTAGGCGTCATGCACGTCTTTGCCGAATACGTCCGCGGCCCGTCCATTTTTCAGCTCAACAGGCGGCCGCGGCGACGGCATCCCCGCCAGAATTTCGGGACATACGCCGACGAGCTCGCAGCCTTCAAGAAGCTTCAGAACGCGCGGGCTGTAGTTGTTCTTCCCGTTATACTTGCAGTTTTCTCCCAAAAGACACGAGCTGATGAGTACTTTCATGCGCGGACCTCCCTGTTTTGCTCTCTTTCCCGTTTGCGTTCCGAAGGGTTGACGTGAATCATGATGTGCTTGACGTCGGGAAAGTCGCGCTCGACGTCTGAGTGGACGCGCTCGGCAATGGCGTGGCTGTCGCGCAGTGAAATGTCGCCGTCGAGCTGAATTTCGAGATCGATGTAGACTTTGTTGCCGAACATGCGCGACCGGAGCGAATCGACAGCGAGGACGTCTGGCTGGGCGGCGATGTAGCCGACTAGCTTTGCGTCATAGGCTTCGCCGCACGACGTGTCGAGCATTTTGGCAAGCGCGTCGCGCAGAATGTCCCATGAGACTTTCAGGATAACGGCGCAGATGGCGACGCTGGCAACGGAGTCGAGAACGGGGTATCCCATCATGGCGCCGCCGATTCCCAGCAGGGAGCCGACTGAGGAGATAGCGTCGGAACGGTGGTGCCACGCGTCTGCCATGAACGCCGCGGAGTTTGCAATAAGAGCGTAATGGCGTGTGTACCAGTACATGGCTTCTTTTGTAATGATAGAAACGACGGCCGCCGTCAGCGCTATTCCTGTCGGAACAGCGAGCGTTTCGCGGCTGCCGGACAGGATGTTTTCAAGTCCTGATCTGCCGATGCCGAGACCCGTGGCGAACAGAATGGCGCCGAGGATGAGGGACGCGACGCATTCAAGGCGCTCGTGTCCGTAGGGGTGCTGCTCGTCAGCCGACTGCTTTGACAGCTTGACGCCGAGAAAAGCGACGACGGTCGTGAACACGTCGGACAGAGAGTGGACGGCGTCCGATACCATGGCGCCGGAATGGCCCTCAATTCCGGCAAAAAGCTTGAACGCCGTGAGCGCGGCGTTGCCGAACACGCTGACGCATGACAGGCGTCTGATGATTGCGTCTTCGCTGCTGTGCGTTTGCCCTTTTGTCTTTTCAGAGCAGACGACGGCGCCATTTTTGAGTTCTTTCATCTTTTTCGTGTCGTTCATGAAACTGCCTCCGTGTGTGCGCGTATAAAAAGCGCCTGCGGGACGTATCTGAAAAAATGTCCCGCAGGCGCCGATAAATCGAGCCTGCTGCCGCTGGGCGGCCCGGCGCTGCTGTGCGCCTGCAGTATGATGATTTTATGATATCTGTATTATCACAAACGGGACGGAGGCTGTCAAGCAAACATGAGGTAATGCACGTTAAAAAACTGCTGCCGGCTGCACCTTTTATACGCTGTGCTGTATAATCTCGTATCGGTGTGATAAACGCCGAAAAAGAGAAACGGAGGCGCATTGCTGTGCAGAATGTAAATGAATCTTCTTCCGATACTCGCGGCTCGGGAATGCGGAATGTTCTTATGCTCGGACTGGTCAGCTTTTTTGCTGACATCTCAAGTCAGATGGTGTATCCGCTGATCCCGCTGTATCTGACGTCGGCGTTCGGAGCGACGCCCGCGCTTGTGGGAATTGTCGAAGGAATTGCAGAGAGCGTTGCCAGCATCCTGAAAGTCTTCAGCGGCTATGTCAGCGACCGTTTTAAACACAAAAAGGCGCTGGCGTTCGCAGGATATTGTACTGGGCTTTTCTATAAGCTGGTGCTTCTGAGCGCCGGTTCGTGGGGCGGAGTGCTTGCCGCGCGCGTAATAGACCGATTCGGAAAGGGCGTCCGCGTTGCACCGCGCGACGCCATGGTGGCGGAAAGCGCGTCAAAAAAGAAAATGGGAGGCGCGTTCGGCATTCACAAAATGCTCGACATGGCGGGCTCGGCTCTCGGTATCCTCCTGGCGTTTTTCATCATGCGCTCCATGGGGGATCTTGGATACAAAACGGTTTTTGCCGCTTCAATTGTTCCCGTTGCCGTCGCTCTGTCTCTGTTCGTTTTTATCAGAGAGAACAGAGAAGCGCCAGCACCGGCTCATCGAGAGCCGTTCTGGAGGAATATCGCTCAGCTTGACGGACAGCTGAAGCTGTACCTTGCGGTGACATTTCTGTTCACTTTGGGCAACTCGTCGAACGCCTTTCTTCTGCTGCGCGCGTCGCAGTTCGGCTTTGACAGCAGCGAAACAGTTTTGCTCTATTTCCTGTATCACGTCGCCGCTTCTGTTCTTGCCGTGCCGTGCGGAAGGCTTTCTGACGCTCTGGGGCGCAAAAAGCTGCTCGTGTGGGGGTATGCGGTGTTCTCTCTTGTCTATTTCGGCTTTGCTGGGAGCGTCAAGAATTTTGTGTAACCTCCTAAAAGATACCTCACCGCTTGACGCACATTTAGTTGTCTATAACGTGTAAACCGCAGCCCGAAGTTTTGGATTTGTCGAGCTCTCGATATGAAATTGCTCTAATCGAAGGA
>JAXEJY010000132.1:0-5188 GCA_034101315.1 Pyramidobacter sp. | reverse complement strand
CGCGGGCAAAACCTTTTATCTGCCAACACAAACGCCGCGTCCGGCGCCGTGAAGAAATATCTTCTCAGCGCCGGACGCGGCGTTTTTAGTGCTGTTCGATTGTTCGCTATTCGTTCATCTCGCGCTCTGACAGAAGTCCTTCGACGCCGTAGTGAAAGCGCTGCCCGGCAAAGACAAAACTCCACCCGTCGCCGCACGGCTCAGCACAGATGGTGTTCTCTCCGCTGCCTGCGCTCGCAGAGGCGCTTTCCAAAGAGTCTCCGTCAAACAGCCAGCCCGGAAGCGTCAGACTTTTCACTTCGTGACCGCCAAAAGGACTTTCGGCGCGGTTTTCCAGCGTGACAGTTCTGTCTGACATGCCCAGACGAACTCCAATACGGCCGATATCGTTCGGGAAGTGATTCTCTGAGTCCCCAAAGGGCTCTCGCCACTCGATTCTCAATCTGCTCGCCTCAGTTCTGCGCGCGCTGTCTGCACCGCTTTTCTGACACGCTGTATCTTCCCAGCCGTCGCCGTGGCTTTTTATGAACTCAGCTCTCACGTCGGCGTGCTGACAGGACTCGACAATAAATCGGTTCTGGTCAGGCAAGTTCCATTCCGCTCCGTCGGGGCTGCTGCGCAGCAGCTTCCACGTCAGCGCCAGGGAGATACAGTCTTCATACGCGCGGTCGGCTCCATAGCCATACCGCCGTGCCGCGCGCTTCAGAAGCCAGTCGAACTCCGAATCGGGTACACAGACAAAGCACTGAGCCCGCTCAAAGCCGGCGGGTCTGACGCGGCGATGCCGGTGCAGGCGTCCGATACGCTGCAAGAGGACGTCTGCGGGGCACAGATCGGTTATCAGGACGTCAAAATCGACGTCTAGCGACTGTTCTATTGTCTGTGTCGCCACGAGGATTCCGCCGCAACGCAGTCTGTCCGCAGGACACGCGTTCTTTTCAAAACGCTTTTCGACTTCCCTGTCAAGCAGTCGTCGGTCTTCGGGAGAATAACGGCCGTGATGCGCTGTGACGTGTCCTGAGACTGAAAAGAGGTCGTCTGATGGCAGGATATTTTTCAGTTCGTTCAGAACTGCCCGCGCCTGCCGCACGGTGTTGCACAGAACGAGCATGCATGGTCTGGCGTCCGTTTTGTCTGCCGAGGACAGATACACTTTTTTGGCTTGAGCAGCAATGGCAGCCGGATTCTCAAGTATTGGACAGACTGAAAGGCTGACTTTTTTCCGATGTGCCTCGCAGGAAGGTATCCCTACTTCCCGATCGGGCAGAGACAGCAACGGGTAGGAACGGCTGGCAGCCTGACTGAACGGAATGGACTTAATTCTGCGATCCGGACTAATAATGCCTTTTTGCCAGATCGTGAGGTATTTGCGGCAGTCTCGCTCGCCAAGCGTTGCGGACATGAGCAGCACGTGACCGCCGAGTTTTTTGAACCACAGGATAATGTCGGCGATAAACGCTGACATGTACGCATCACTTGAGTGAATTTCATCGATGACAAGAAGTGAGCGCTGAAGCGCCGCGGCACGCATGTGGGCATGCGGCGTTTTGAGCGCCGCCATCAGTGCCTGATCGACTGTGCCGGACGCCAAAGGCGACGCGAGAAAACGCTTTGGATTTTCTGCGCTCCAGCCGAATCCCCGCGGATTCAGCTCTCCCCAGTCGACCTGAAACCGATCTGTGCGGACTCCGCTCTGGCTGCCTACGCGCAGATACCCTGGTACTGCCAGCGTGGGTTCGATGGCGTGAGCGCCGAATGTCTTTTCTGAAAAATCAGCGATTCTGCCGAAAAGCTGAGTTGCCGCAAATCGTCGCGGATTGGCAAAGTAGAGGCCGTCAACGAATCCCTGTGCAAACAGTCGGGTGTAGAGGCGCAGAGCGGCTTCTGTTTTTCCGCTGCCTGTCTCGGCTTCAAGTATGTAGAGCCCGCCGCTCTCGTCCAGAGAAATGCTGTCAACAGCCTTTTGAATTTCATTGGCGGCAAAGCCGAACTGCTGTTCAAAACGAGGAGGGACAACAGGGCGTTCGTCAGAGACGTCCCAACCTATTCTTTTCAGCACGGAAGCAGAGTTCTCTCGGGCGTAGCGCATCGGGTCTTGGCTGTCAATACCGGGACGTCCGTTTTCGCCGCAGAACGGGAACAGACGTCTGTCCGACGCAATCCAGTCTGCCAGCATGAGTATTCCGGCATAGAGGTGCTGAAACTCTGACTTCATGGGAATTTTCTGCCCCTGCGGGTCAAAAGCGCGTTCAAACCAAAGGCGGCTGAGCTGCATGAGTTCTTCCAGAGCTTTTCTTGGCGAGTAGAATTCTGTGTTTCTCCACCAGCTGTTCGGCCTAATAGTTCTCATGTATTCCGAGGAAAGAGGCGAACCGTGATGACTCCAAATGAGGCTCAAATATACAACGATACCGCTTTCTGCCGTGTCCTTATCGTCAGCCGAAGAGCAAAACCAGTCTTGAATTGGCCGCATAAGATCCCAAAACCAGTCTTCACGCTGCAGCAATGATTCCGCCGCAGAAATATGATTGATTGTCTCGCGGGCATTCGGATCACGGCGGCGCTGAAAATAGGGGGATATTTTTCCGCAGTCATGCCACGCCGCTAAAAAACAGAGCCTCTCGATAAGGGACTCTTGGATCTCTTCCCCCAAAAGCCGCTTCATCCGGCGCATGGATACGGGGCTTTTCAATATGGCCTCAGTCACCGCTGCGACGTCGGCAAGGTGCGCGGCAAGCGGATGGGCGCCATTTTCTCCCAGTTTTCCCCAGAGCTTGTTTAATACTGAATTGTTTCCGTTTTCACGCATCGTCGTTCTCCCTCTCTGCGGTCGCCTTTGCAGATGGCGGTCTGCGTAAATGTCATTTCGACGCGTATCGGTTTGTCGGACGGCCTATTTTTTGGTATTCGCGCTCAAGGACTGCTTTGCCGCATGCGACGAGATATTCAAGGTAGCGCCGCGCTGTAATGCGGGAGATCTTGAGCGCTTCTGCGGTCTCTATCGCGGACAGGGGCGACGGCGATCTGTCAAGCAAGTCTTTCATCTGCGCGAGCATCTGGGGGTTTAAGCCCTTGGGCAGATCATCCTCCGTCTCTTCGCTCTTCTGCACCTGAAGCAGAGCGTCGAGCTCTTTCTGGTCGATTTGACGCGATCCGGCGCTAAGGCGGTTTTCGCGCTGCAAAAACGCCTGAAGCGACGAGCGGAGACGGTCAAAGACAAACGGTTTGATGATGTAGTCAAAAGCCCCGGCTTTCAGTGTCGCGTTGACTGTGCTGGTGTCGCGCGAGGCGGATACGATGATGACGCTGACTGTGCTGCCGCTCTCGCGGATTTTTTCGAGCGTGGCGACGCCGTCCATGCCGGGCATGAAAATGTCCAAAATGACGAGCCGGACGGAGTGACTGCTTAAAAAATCAAGCGCCTGCTGTCCTCCGGAGACGATTCCGGCAACGCGGAATCCCTTGACTGCGCTGATAAACTGCCGGTGAATCGCGGCAACCATGGGGTCGTCCTCAACGATCAGGACATCTATTGGTTCTGACATTCAATCAGTCCTCCTTGCACGGAATGGGAATCGTCACGGTGAAGTCGGTATACTCGCCGGTGACGTAATCGACGGCAATGTCGCCGCCGAGTGATTCGACAATATTATGAATAGTAAAAAGACCAAATCCTGACGGACGGCCGCGGCGCTTCGTCGTGAAGCCTTTTACGAACAGATTGGCGGCGACGGTGTCGGTCATGAGCCCGGCGCTGTCGCGAACGCTCAGAAAAATCCTGCCCGACTCGTCGTAAATGGCAAAATCAATTCGCGAGTCAGCGGTGACGCCGGCTTCGCAAATCGCTTCGATGGCGTTCTGCATCAGGTTGCCGACGATGATGACCAGCGATCGGTCGCTGATGCTGGCGCTGTGATCGCGGCAGTAGCTGTCAGCCGCCAGTGCAAAGCTGATTCCCTGCTCGCGGCACAGTCCGGCTTTGCCCATGAGGATTCCGCACACGGCGGCGATTTTTATCCTCTCTGACATGAACGACTGCGCTGACTGCGACGAATGGGTCTCTTCAGCGATGAACTCGACGGCTCTGTCGTACTGTTTCAGCTGAATGAGTCCGGAAATTGCCTGAAGCTTGTTCATAAACTCGTGGTTGTGGATGCGCAGCGACTCGACATACATTTTGACGCCGGTGATCTCCTCCGCCATCGCCTGAAGCTCTGACATGTCGCGCAGGGTGACAATCGCCCCGAACGGCGCGCCGTCGATATACACGGGCACTTTATTGCACGACACAAGAGCGCCTCGCAGGTTCTGCTCGATGTTGTACACCGGTCTGCCGTCCTGCAGCACGGTCTGAATGTCAAGCCCCGGCACGAGTGTGTCGGCGCTGCGTCCCAGGCACGCGTCGTCAAGCCCCAGAAGGCGCTTTGCCATGCGGTTCATCATGGTGACGGCGCCCCCCTGATCTACGGCGAGGATTCCGTCGCAGACGAAGTCGAAAATCTTCTCGCGCTCTCCGACGACAATCCGTATTTTCCGCTTGAGGAAACGGTTCCAGCCCAAAATGAGCAGAATAAAGACGCCGACTGAGGCGGCAATCTGAAGGACAAGAACGGGATCGGGAAAATACCTGTCATAGCGCTTAAGCCACGTGTCGGCGGCAGCGCTGTACGTTCCGTTCAGCTTGAGCTCGCGAAGCCCCTGCGCCAGCTTCAGCGCCAGCGATGAATCTCCGCGCAGGACGACGAGTCCCGTCTGATATGTCTGAATCGGCATATCGACGGGTTTTATCTTGTATTCATACGCTGATCTGTTCTCAATGAGGTATTTTCCCTGGTACGTCTCTGCGATCACCCCGTCGCCGATATTTCTCAAAAGCAGCGAAAAGGCTTCTTCGACGCTTCCGCAGCGGATCAGCCCGCGCGAAAATCCCATGTGCCTGAGGTACATCTCCTCGGGAGAGTCGGCGACGACGAGGATTTTTTTCTGGCGCAGGTCATTGAAGCTGTAATCATCTTCGCTGCGCAGAAAAAGCGATGACATCTGGTCGGCAAAAGGCAGAGCAAAACACATGGCGACTTTCTCTTTCCCCGGCAGGGTGTGCGCCATGAGCGCGAGGTCGGACGCCATGCGCGAATTCATGGGATCGAGATTTTTTACAGGCTGATAGTCAAAAAGCTCAATGCCGGAC
>JAXEJY010000131.1:0-4023 GCA_034101315.1 Pyramidobacter sp. | reverse complement strand
AAACAAATCCTCCATTCTGGTGTAAAATCGATAAAATGTTTTTGGGGCTATTATACTAGAGAACCGAATAAATAGCACACTGAAATAATGAACATAAGGGAGAGGAGGAGAGGAATGGACGAAACAACTCGCATGGAACGGATCCGCGCCATTCTGAAAACTCTTCCGCTGAAACCCGGCGTATACCTGATGCATGATGAGACAGGAAAAGTCATCTACGTCGGAAAGGCGAAGGTGCTGAAGCGCCGCGTGTCGTCGTATTTTAACCACAAGGATTTTGCCATTCCGCGCCTGCGCAAACTTGTCCAGACTGTGGAGGACATCAGTTTTATCAGGACTGAAACGGAGGCGGAGGCGTTCATCGTTGAAAGCCGTCTCATTAAAAAACTGCAGCCGTTCTTCAACGTTGAGCTGAAAATGGGCACGCGCTACCCGTATGTTGTCGTGACGAGCGAAGCGTTTCCGCGCATTGTCGTGACGCGTCAGCGTCCTTCAACGGGCAGGGTGTTCGGCCCGTATACGGCGACTGGAACTTTGAATGCGCTTTTGCGGCTGATTAAAAACTTTTTTCCTCTGCGCACATGTGCTCTTGATCTCTCAAAGCGAAAGCTTCAGCGTCCGTGTATAATGTACGACGTCGGGAAATGTCCGGCGCCGTGCGGCGGATACTGCACTGAGCGAGAGTACTCCCAGACTGTTGATGACATTCTGATGCTCCTGAACGGTCAGACTTCTGACTTGATTGCACGTCTGCGAGTCCGCATGGAAAAACTTGCCAAGGAAATGCGCTTTGAAGAAGCGGCGCTGGCTCGCGACACGATTCATAACTTGTGGCGTTTTTCGCGGCAGAAAATTTCGGCGACTCTGACCGGTGAGCTCGATGAGGACACGTGGGAGGCGCTGACCCGCCTTCGGGATCTGTGCCGTCTGCCCGTCGTCCCGTGGCGGATTGACGGTTTTGACATCTCTCACTCGTCAGGGCACGAAACGTACGGCGTCGTCGTTGTCTTTGAGCAGGGAATTTCCAATCCGTCGCTGTACCGAAGGTTTCAGATAAAGACTGTCGAGGGGATAGACGATTTTCGATCGATGCGCGAGACTGTTCTGCGGCGCTACCGGCAGCTTATTGACTCGCAGCTGCCTCTGCCGCAGCTGATTTTGATAGACGGCGGTCCAGAACAGCTTATCTTTGCCCGCGAAGCGCTGAAAGAAGTGCCTGTAGACATTCCGACGATCTCATTGGCAAAACGGGAGGAGCTTGTTTTCGTTGAACCCGACAGCGAACCCCTGCGGCTTGAGCGGAACGATCCGGCACTGCGCCTGCTCCAGAGAGTCCGTGACGAATCGCACCGCTATGCTATCACGACGCACCGCCGCCGAAGAATCAGCAGACTCAGCCGTTCCGCCCTTGAGAACATCGAGGGAATTGGGAAGCACAAAGCCGCTCAGCTGCTGGCGACGTTCGGAAGCGTGCAGAAAATCGCCGGCATGAGCGCCTCGGAGCTTCAGAAAGCCCCGGGCATCGGGCCAGTGCAGGCGCAGAAAATTGTTCAGTATCTTACAGGGAGCACACGCAGGGAGGAACATGAAAATGAGACAGCAGTGGATTGATGAGTGCTTCATGCATCAGGCGCTGAGCCTGGCTCTGCGCGGCATGGGAAAGACGTCCCCCAATCCCATGGTCGGCTGTGTCATCGTAAAAGACGGAAAAGTCGTCGGCCGCGGATGGCACGACCACGTAGGAGGGCCTCATGCCGAAGTCGGCGCCATGCGCGAGGCAGGGGATCTCTGCCGCGGCGCAACCGCCTATGTGACCCTTGAGCCGTGCAGTCATCAGGGGCGAACTCCGCCGTGCGCTCCGGCTTTGGCAGCCGCGCAGATCAGCCGCTGCGTTGCCGCGATAAGGGATCCCAATCCGAAAGTGTCAGGGCGCGGGCTTGATATTCTGCGTCAGGCGGGCGTTGAAGTCGAATGCGGCGTGCTGGCGGGCGAGGCTGTTCACCTGAACCGCGGCTTTCTGTCGCTTCAGACGCGCCGCCGTCCGTGGATTACGATAAAAGCAGCTGTTTCGCTTGACGGAGATATGGCGCTGCTCAGCGGCGAAAGCCAATGGATCACTGGAGAAGACGCGCGCGCTGTCGGACACATGCTCAGAAGTGAAAACGATGCTGTTTTGGTCGGCGCCAACACGCTTGTCAATGACGACCCGTCGCTGACCGTCCGGCATACCGACGGGCTGCAGCCGCGCCCTGTAGTTCTCTGCGGCGATTTGAGGCGTCTTGATGGAAACTTTAAGGCTCTGACTGAACGGACCATTGTTTTTACGTCAGAAGGGCAGACAGTGCCGTCAAACTGTCCTGCGCAGATTATCGCTGTGCCGGCTGACCGCGGCGGTCGCCTTGATCTGGAACACGTTGTCCAAAAACTCGGTGAGCTGGGCATTGCACGGCTGCTGGTTGAAAGCGGAGGGACGCTCTGCTCGTCGTTTATCCGGCAGGGACTTGCCGATGAATGCCACCTGTTTATCGCCCCGCTTTTGATGGGGCAGGGGATAAAGATGAGCGGCGACATTCTGCTTGACAGCATGAAACAGGCTCTGCCGTTTGCCTTTAACGAAGTCCGCCGCGTCGGCAAAGACATATGGGTTGAGGGAGGTTTGCCATGTTCACTGGACTGGTTGAAGCAGTTGGAACGATAAATCGAATGACATCAAAGGACGATGTGCGCGTTTTTCAGATCAGCGCTCCCTTTTCGTCAGAGCTGAATCGGGGGGATTCAGTCGCTGTCAGCGGCGTGTGTTCGACGGTTACCGATTTTTCATCGTCGTGGTTCTGCGTGGAAATGACTGAGGAGACGCTGAGCGTCTCGCGGTTCGGCTCCGTAGTTCCCGGAGAGCGGGTCAACCTTGAGCGGGCGCTTCGCGTGACTGACCGTCTTGACGGGCATATCGCGGCGGGACACGTTGACGGCGTGGGAAAAGTCCTTTCTCTTGAGCGCGGGCGAAATGCGGCTGTGCTGCGGATTGAAGTCCCGCGCCATATATCGCGCTACATTGTGCGCAAAGGCTCAGTCTGCGTCGACGGTGTCAGTCTGACTGTGGCGTCAGAGAGCGGAAACGCCTTTTCCGTCGCGGTGATTCCTGAGACTTTGGCGCGGACGACGCTTGGTGGGCTGACTGCCGGCATGTCTGTCAATCTTGAGTCGGATATCCTCGCGCGGTATGCAGAAAAACTAATGGGTCTTTCCGCTCCGGCAGAAGCCAAATCTGGCGGGCTGACGCAAGAGCGCCTTGCCGAAATGGGCTGGTAGGCTTTGCAAAAATAATTGAGTAAAAAATATATTCTTTCTGTCGTTCTGTGTGGCGACAAATTAAAATAATGTAGTAAAATCAGGGCATGATTATAAAAAGTTGCATGAAATGTTCAGGAGGGGCTATTGATGAGAGTGTACCAGGGTAATTTAGTTGCTCAGGGCGAGCGTTATGCGATTGTGGTGTCGCGCTTCAACGAACTGATCTGCGGAAAGCTGGTCGAGGGCGCGAAAGACGCTCTGAGCCGCCACGGCGTGAAGATGAACAGTATCGATGTGTTTTGGGTTCCCGGAGCATGGGAACTGCCCCTAATTGTCAAAGAACTGGCGCTGTGCGGAAAGTATGACGCCATTATTGCACTCGGCGCTGTAATTCGCGGTGATACGCCTCATTTTGAGTACGTGTCAGCGGAAATGTCAAAGGGCATTGCCGCTGTAGGATTGGATCAGAGAATTCCTGTGGCGTTCGGCGTTCTCACGACGGACAGCTTAGAGCAGGCGCTTCTGCGCGCAGGAAGCAAAGCCGGCAATAAAGGTTCTGAAGCCGCTATAGCAGCTTTGGAAATGGTTTCATTGATAAAACAAATCAGAGATGACAAGGAGAATCAAGAATGATCGACATTCGTGTGCTGCGTGAAGATACAGAAGCGGTAAAGGCGTACTTAAAAGCCCGAAACAACCCTTTTGACGTTGATAAAGTGCTCGCGCTTGATC
>JAXEJY010000130.1:0-3096 GCA_034101315.1 Pyramidobacter sp. | reverse complement strand
CTGACGCCCGAACAGATTGAAGCGAATGTCAACGGAGTGAAGCCTCAGCTTGCGCATTTTGTGAACTTCGACTGCGGGGAAAATTCAGCTATCCTTGTGAATAACTATGATTGGCTGAGCAAAATGAACTTCCTCGAATTCCTGCGCGACGTCGGTAAATATTTCTCGATCAACTACATGATCGCTAAAGAGCACGTCCGCAGCCGCATTACTGACCCGTCCAAAACGCTGTCATTTACGGAATTCTCCTACACACTGCTTCAGTCGTATGACTTCTATCATCTGTACAAAACGTACGGCTGCCGGCTTCAGATGGGCGGAAATGATCAGCAGGGCAACATCACCGGCGGAATTGAGTATATCCGAAAGTGCGACGGCGGCGAAGTCTACGGCGGAACGAACCCGCTTCTGCTGACATCAGCCGGACACAAGTTCGGCAAGACTGAAAGCGGCGCTGTTTGGCTTGATCCCAAGCGCACGTCGCCGTATCAGTTCTATCAGTTCTGGATCAACACAGAAGATCAGGGCGTCGAAAAACTTCTTAAGTACTTCACGTTCATGAGTCTTGATGAGATCGCCACCATCATGGAGCGTCATGCAGCGGCTCCTGAAAAGCGCGAGGCGCAGAGAGTCCTTGCCTATGAAGTGACGAAAGTCGTTCACGGCGAGGAAACGGCGAAAAACGTCCAGCGCGCCAGTGAGATCCTTTTCGGCGGAGCGTTCACGCCAGCAGATTTGACGGATTCTATGCTCCACACGCTTACCGCTGAAACTCCGTGCGGCAAGGTTGCGGAACTGCCCAAGCCGTTGACTGACGTGCTGGCAGAAGTCGGCGCGTGCAAGAGCAAAGGTGAGGCAAAGCGCCTGATTTCCGGCGGCGGCGTCTCTGTCAACGGTGTCCGTGCTGAAGAGGGCGCTGTTCTGAAAGCTGAAGATGTTCTCTGCGGTTACTACGCGTTGATTCGCCTTGGCAAGAAAAAGTACTTTATGGTCGGCGCAGCTGAATGAGTCTGGCTGTCTCCGCCGTTGAAGGGCTGCGCCGCCTTGCTTGGCCCGGGTGGCGCGCTCGGTTTCTGTATAGCATAATCCGTGGTGTTTTTGCCTGCGTTCCAATTCGGCGTTCTTTAGTGCTTGAGTCGCTGCGTCTCTCTTTCCCCGAACAGGACGAGAGCTGGCGGCGCGCGACGTTAAAAAAAATATATCAGCATTACGCATGGATGCTTGTTGAAGTGCTGGCAGTGCAGAACGACCCATCGCTCGTCACGAAAATGGCAGTTGAAGTTGAGGGACTTGACGTCCTGAATGAGCTGAAAGCCAGCGGAAAAGGCTGTTTTATTCTGACAGGCCACATGGGCAACTGGGAATTTTCAGCTGCGTGGATTAATCAGGCAGGTTTTCCTACGGAAGCCGCAGTTCGCGATCCTGACAACGCTGATTTTGCTGAGCTTATAGAGACGTACCGCCGACGCGTGGGGCTTGTAACGCTGCGCAAGGGCGCACTCGGCGTCAGAAATATGATTAAACACGCTCGCGACGGGAAGTGGATTGGTCTCCTTGCAGATCAGGACGCAGGACCGAACGCCGTTCCGGTGACGTTTTTAGGACGCCGCACGACAATGGTCGAAGGACCGGCGGCGCTCAGCCTGACAGCTGAAGTGCCTCTGATAGGTCTGTACTCTGTGCGCCGCGCGCCTTTTCAGTACACCATTAAAATTACCCCTGCAATTCTGACGGGAAACGAAGGGCGGTCGCGCGAACACATTACCGACTATACTCTAAAGGCGAACGAAGTCCTCGAAGAGATGGTCAGAACGGCGCCGGAACAGTGGTTCTGGTTTCACCGCCGATGGAAGAACAACCCTGACGCACCGCGCTGAACTTTTTGTTTCTCTTTGTAAAAAAACAGCTGATGCCTTCTGACGGCATCAGCTGTTTTTTGATGAGGACTATTTTACTTTCCAGCGGGATTCAAGAAGCTGAAGCGCGCCGCTCGTGACACTGGTGAGAACAAGATAAATCACGGCGACGAAGATGAATGTCTCAAATGACGCGTACGTGACGCTGCGCACCTGCTGACCGACCATTGTCAGATCACTGATGGCGAGCACTGAGAGAAGCGATGACTCTTTAATGAGCGTGACGAATTCATTTCCAATCGCCGGAAGCATGTGGCGGATTGCCTGAGGAAGGATGATGGATTTCATCGTCTTCCAATACGAGAGCCCCAGGACTTTGGACGCTTCCCACTGACCTTTCGGCACTCCTTCAATGCCGCCGCGGACGATCTCGCCGACGTAGCCTGAAGAGTTGATTCCGACGCCGATAATTCCTGCGGTGAACGCATCGAGGTTAATTCCAATTGCCGGAAGACCGAAGTAGATGAGGAAGAGCTGAATCATCAGCGGCGTGCCGCGGAGAACGTAAATATAGGTCGCCATCAAATAGCGCAGGGGAGCAAACGGCAGGACGCGGAACGCGCCGATAAAAATGCCGAGCGCTGAGCCGATAACGACGCCCAAAAATGAAGACTGAATCGTAATGCAAATGCCCTTCCAGAACATGTGCATATAGGGAACTAATACGGAAAAGTCAAGCTCCATCGTTTACGCCTCCTTCTGAACGGCTGTGCCGTAGTGCGAAAGGACGCGCTGAAGGAATGTGCGGGTTCTTTCCATTTTGGGACGTTCGAGAATCTCGTCCGGGTGCCCCTGTTCGACAATGACGCCGTCAGCCATGAATACAACGCGGTCGGAAACTTCTTTGGCGAAGAGCATTTCATGGGTGATGATCAGCATTGTCATGCCTGTTTTCGCAAGATCTGCGATAACTTCCAGAACATCGCCGACCAATTCGGGATCAAGAGCGCTCGTCGGCTCATCGAAGAGCATGACTTTCGGCTCCATGGCGAGGGCGCGCGCAATGGCGACGCGCTGCTGCTGGCCGCCGGAAAGCTGAGCCGGATACGCGTCGCGTTTATCAGCAAGCCCGACTTTTGCCAAGAGCTCAATTGCCGTTTTCTCAGCCTCTTCGCGAGTTTTTCCGCGAACGCTGATAGGCGCTAAGACGATATTTTCAAGTACGGTCAGGTGCGGAAAA
>JAXEJY010000129.1:0-5302 GCA_034101315.1 Pyramidobacter sp. | reverse complement strand
CAGCGTCCCCCCAGCGGAGAACGTCGATATCGTCGACAAGATGCTGAAGCGGGCCAATGATCCACTTCCAGAGGACAACGAGCGCGGCAACGCACGAAAAAAACAGAATCAGGACGAGGAAAAGCCAAATCATTCCGGAGTTGAGAATTGGCCCCAAAAAAGACTCCCATCGGACGACAGCCATCACATAATAGCCGCGCCGTCCTCCGGCCGGATAGACGGCAATCGTGGACAGCTCGCCCTGAGCGCTGCGCACGCAGACTGCGCGGTTCAGCGCTGAGTCGATTGCCTGCGCTGAGAACTCAGGCGCGCTGTCCGATGAAGCAAAAAGAGGTTTTCTGTCTGAGTCGAGAATGATCACCCATCCGGGCAGCTTCGCTCCCCAGGCAAAGGGCAGAAAGTGCTCCATTCTGTTCATGATTTCTCCGAGGCGCGACGGCGGCAAGTCTGTCACGCTGATTCGCGCCGCCATGTCGCCGGCGATGTTGAGCGCGTATGACTCGACGACGCGCTCCATCGCACGCTCGTGAATTCCTATGCCGATTCCAGCCGTCATCGTCACGCTGGCGGCTGGAATGAGCAGAGACAAAAGCAGGACAGCTGTCAGGCTGCGTTTCACACTAAAAGCTCCTCCACGGTGAGGATTCCGTACTTCAGAGCAAAGAGCATGGCTTCTGTCTTGTTGTGAGCGTTCAGCTTTTCATAAACGGCGGCAAGGTGTGTCTGCACTGTTCTTTCGCTGATGCTGAGCTCTGAAGCAACGTCTTTTCCGGACATTCCGCGGGCTGAGCACAAAAAGACTTCGCGCTCGCGCGGCGACAGCTCTTCGGGCATGTCGCGCCTGTCTTCCAGCGCTGATGAAACTTCGCTGTCAAGGTACAGTCCGCCGCCGGCAACGGTCTGAATTGCTTTCAACAGGACTTCAGGCGTCGCAGTTTTGAGCACAAAACCTTTTGCCCCGGCCTTAAGCGACGCGAGGACGTACTGCTGCGAATCATACGATGTCAGCATAATTGCCAGCGTAGAGAGCTTTTCGCTTTTTATGCGGCGCGCCAGAGATATCCCGTCTTCGCCGGGCATTCTGATATCAAGAAGAGCCACATCCGGCTTTTCTCTTTGAATCAGCTCCCACGCCTTTACTCCGTCGGAAGCTTCGCCCGCAAACTCTATGCGCTCGTCTCTGCCGAGCAGCGCCACCAGCCCGCTGCGCGTCAAAGGGTGATCGTCAGCAAGGACAACTCTGATTTTATTCATTTTTATATCTCTCCAAATCAGGCTCTATCTTTTTTCTTTCATGCTTTCAAAACCGACCTGCGCCCGCGCCAAGCACGACGCGATTCTGTCATAATTTTCAGGAGGGAACTGCTCTGTGAGCAGTCCGGCCTCACGGCGGAGAGTCTCTGCCAGCTCGTCAGGATATCCGTGAATGTACACGACGCGCCGGATTCCGGCGTTGATAATCGCCTTTGTGCAGAAGGAACACGGCGCATGAGTGCAATACAGCACAGCACCCGCGGTCGGAACGCCCAAGGACGCCGCCTGGGCAATCGCGTTCAGCTCGGCATGAGAGCCGCGGCACATTTCGTGGCGCTCTCCTGACGGAATGCGGAGCTGCTCGCGCAGACATCCTGTCACAGCGCAGTGAGGCACGTTTTTCGGCGCCCCGTTGTATCCTGAGCTGATAATCTGCGCGTCGCGCACGATTACCGCTCCGACCTGACGGCGCAGACATGTGCTTCTCGTCGCGGCGACGGCGGCAAGCGTCATAAAATAACTTTCCCAGTCAGGGCGTTCAAAGATCATCATACATCTCCCCTTTTTTCTGAAGAGTTCTGCCGCTTTTATTGTATTATAAGCCAAAATGCTTTTCCACATGCTTTTTTCTCCCGAAAAAGCGTACAATAGAGCTGAAAAAAGTCTGAGCCTACTCACTCCGGCATGCAAGGAGGATCTTTTATGCTGAACAACCGTTCTGTTCTCTCATGGTACTTTTACGATGTCGGCGCGTCAGCTTTCGCCACAGTCATTATGGCAGTTGTCCTGCCCGTGTTTTATCAGACAGTCGTCGTTCATGGCGACGGTGAATGGGCGATGGCGACGTGGGGATATGCGTCATCATGCGCTTTATTTTTGTCCGCAGTTCTGACTCCCCTCACAGGAACGTACATCGACGGACGACCTGTGAAGAAAAAAAGTCTTGCCGCTTTTGCGGTGCTCGGAGCGATCTCTTCTGCCGCGCTTGCCGCTTCGGGCGAAGGGACGTGGCTGTTCACGCTGTGTTTTCTCGTTTTGGGTACGGTGGGACTTTCTGTCGCTGCCGTCTGCTACGACGCTCTTCTGCCCTACGTCGCGCCGAAAGGCGCTCTTGACCGCGTATCGGCGCTGGGCTACGGCATGGGATATCTTGGAGGCGGCGTCATCCTGGCGATTGACGTGCTTCTCATTTCGCGATACGGCGAAAGCGGCGTCAAATACGCTTTTCTTTCTGTCGCGTTCTGCTGGGCTGCCGCCACTGTGCCGCTCATGCTGTTCGTAGAAGAGCCTCCCGTCGCCGGCAGCTGTCCTTCGGGGCTGAAAGCAACGCTTTTGACGCTCAAAAACAGCTGGACGGAACTGAAAGAATATCCTGAAGCGCTCCGCTTCATGGTCTCATTCTGGCTGTACAACGACGGAATCGGCACGATTATCCGAATGGCTGCCGTGTTCGGCGCGGGCATGGGAATCTCGCAGGAACACCTTGTCGGCGCGCTTCTGGCAACGCAGTTCGTCGGCGTTCCGTTCGCGCTCATCTTTGCGTCGCTCGCTGAAAAATACGGGAGCAAGGCGGCGCTCATGCTCTCGCTCGTGTGGTACGCCCTTATCGCCGTCAGCGCGATGTTCATGTCGCGCAACTGGCATTTCTGGGCAATGGCGATTGCCGTCGGCATGGTTCAGGGCGGAGCTCAGGCAATAAGCCGCAGCCTGTATGCATCCATGCTTCCGGCTGGGAGAAGCGGACATTTCTTCGGTCTGTACAACGTCTCTAGTAAATTTGCGGGGATCATCGGGCCGGCGCTGTCCGGTTTTGTCGTCCAGGCAACGGGATCGATGCAGTGCGCCATTGGCATTGTCGCCCTCAGTTTCATCGGCGGCGCTCTTCTTCTGCGCAGCGTGGACGTCGAAAGAGGACGCGCGCGCGTCGCCGGTTAAGCTGATGGCAGAACACTATTCGTACATTCTCAGGTGTTCAGACGGCTCACTGTACAGCGGCTACACCGTCGCCCCTGAACGGCGCCTGAAAGAGCATAACAGCGGCACAGCGAGCCGCTACACCAGAAGCAGGCGTCCTGTGACCATGGAAGCTCTGTGGCTGTGGCAGGACAAGAGAACTGCGCTGCGCGCCGAACGCGCCGTCAAGCGTCTGCCGCGCAGCCAGAAAGAAGAACTGATTCAGGGCAGACGGGCTCTTGTCTTTTAGCAAAGCTGAATACACCAATCACGGAGGGATAAACATGACATTGCATGAACAGGCGCTTCAGTGCGCTCAGCTGATTAAAAACGCGCGCGCCGCCGCTGTCATCAGCGGCGCAGGACTTTCAACCGCCGCCGGAATTCCGGATTTCCGCGGCCCCGGCGGAATTTACAGCCGCGCAGATGTCGATCCGGAGCGTCTCTTTGACATTGACGCCTTCTATCATGATCCGTCGTACTACTACCGTTTCCACCGAGAGTGCGTGGACATGCTGAAAAACGTCTCGCCGACGTTCACACACCGATTTTTGGCACAGCTCGAATCGCGCGGACGTCTGAACGGAATTGTGACGCAGAATTTCGACGGGCTGCACGAGGCGGCAGGATCTCGGAATGTGTACCAGATTCACGGCACAATCCGTCATGCGCACTGCCTCAAGTGCGGAAAAAGCTGGAGCTATGACGACGTTGCACAACTCCTCACAGACAGCTCAGTTCCTCGCTGCCAGTGCGGCGGCGTCATTAAGCCTGACATCGTCTTTTTCGGCGAAAACGTCAAATACCTTGATGAATGCCAGAGACTCTGCCGCCGTGCCGATCTCCTTTTTGTCCTCGGCTCGTCGCTCAACGTCACGCCAGCAGCACTGCTGCCTCAAATGTGCGAAGGACGCATAGTCGTGGTGAATAAAGGCCCTGTTTCATCAGCGTATCTTCCGGCGACGCGCATTTTTCTGCGCGTCAGCGCCGACCTCGATCAGTTTTTTGAAGAAGTCAGCAGACTGCTCTAACCTCTGCCGCCAGGACACAACAAAAGCTCTCCGCCGTGATGATACGACGGAGAGCTTTTGTTGTGTGCGCTCGAAACTGTGCAGGTTATACTTCTGCAACAGGGAGTTCGCGCTGGTCTTCAGGCGTTCTGCGCTTCAGAGTCATCGGGGAAATGCCTGTGCCGATAAAGTAGACTTTTTCAGCCAAGTTCATCAGGTGGTCGGCAACTCGCCCGATGTGGCGGATGATCCAAATGGCGCAGAATATTTCCATGGGTGTCTCAATGAGGTACGGCGACGCCAGTCTCTGAATGAGCAGTGAAACCGCCTCATCGCCAATTTCAGCCACGCAGTGACGGTTCTCGCGCATTCGTTCCAGAATGGAGCTGTCTTCTTTGTCGAATGATTCAAGGAAATCAGCGAGCATGGCGTCGCAGCGGTCACCCATTTCCTGAATCTGCTCCAGCTTGGGAACAGGCGATTTTCCGCCGGTGATCTCGACGTATTTCAGAAGGCGTCCTGAAATGTTCACCGCCTGATCGCCGATTCGCTCAATGTCCGTGATGATTTTCATCACCGCGTAGACAAAGCGCAGATCCTCGCGCATCGGCTGGCGCATTGCGATGGAATACAGACATTCCTGATCGATCTGCTCTTCAAGGTCATCGATTGCGTCATCGTTTGCCATGACGCTGCGGGCGGTTTCCATATCGAGGGAGTTCAGAGCCTTCACTGCGCTCAGAAAAGCCTGACGCGCAAAATCCGTCATCTGGACGACAAGAACTTTCATCCTCGCCTTATCTGACGCGTAGAGATACGATTCAAGGCTTTCTTCTTTTGTTTTTGCGGATCGTGCTGACATCAGGCAGTAATCTCCTTCCATTCGTGGGATACAGAAGCGGGAACGCAGCGCGTCTGTTTTTCCGTGAAATCCTCACCCTCGGCAACTTCTTTTGCCATGCCCAAAAATCCCTGCATCAGAGACACAAGACGGACGATGCGCGCTGAAATTCGGTCGTACGCGCTGTTTTCGCCGGCGTCGCGCCGAATCTGACTGCTGAGGCGGGCAAGCTGCTGCTCCAGCT
>JAXEJY010000128.1:0-2189 GCA_034101315.1 Pyramidobacter sp. | reverse complement strand
GACCGCGCCGTTGGAAGCAACATGTATCCCAACGTCGCCGAAAAGCCGCTTGAGACTGAGCCGGAGGACTTTCAGGCGTTTGCCGCCGCGCGCAAAAAGCTTGCGGACAGCCGCCGCGCCGCCGCGCGCGCAGAAGACGTCAGCGCCGCGCTGAAGCGCATGACAGAAAGCCTGCCGCTGCACGACGGCTCTTTTGTCCAAGCCGCCTCCGACGCGTTTGCCGCCGGTGCGCTGCTGTCGCAAGTCTGGGAAGCTCTGAACGACGGGGCAGCCCCCGAAGGGAACATTTCCGTCCTTGAACCGCACCGCTGGACAGAGCAGTTCGAGGCGCTGAGAAAGACGACTGAACGGCGAATCGCCGCCGGCGAGAACATTAAAGTGTTCTTGGCAAACATGGGCTCCATCCCCCAGCACAAGCCGCGCGCTGACTTCAGCACGGGATTCTTTGAAGTCGCTCATTTCGAAGTCCTGAAAAACGACGGATTCTCCTCGCCCGAAGAGGCAGCTGACGCCGCAGTCGCTTCAGGCGCTGACGCTGCCGTCATCTGCTCAACTGACGCAACCTATCCCGAACTCGTTCCGCCGATTTCCAAAGCGATTAAGGCGGCGCGCCCTGACATGACCGTGTTTCTCGCCGGAGCGCCCGCGCCAGAGTTCAAGCAGAGCTATCTTGACGCCGGTGTTGACGAGTTTATCCACGTCAAAGCGAATTGCCTCCAGATTTTGACGGCGATGCAGAAGAAAAAGGGATGGTGTTAAGGATGTATCTGAATCCGGATTTCACAAAAATTGCGCTGGACAACTCCTCCGCCGCAAACGGGCGCGCCGCGTGGGAGCAGAAGGTTCTGAAAGAAACGGAGCACTCTGTCGAAGAGCTCTGCCGCCTGACAATGGAGCAGATTGACGTCAAACCTCTCTACACCGCCGCCGATTATGAAGGGATGACTCATCTGGGGTATATGCCCGGGCTGCCGCCGTTCCTCCGCGGTCCCTACCCCACAATGTACGTCACGCGTCCGTGGACAGTGCGTCAGTACGCCGGTTTCTCCACCGCCGAGGAGAGCAACGCGTTTTACCGCCGCAACCTGGCAGCGGGGCAGAAAGGTCTTTCAATCGCGTTTGACCTCGCCACCCACCGCGGCTACGACTCCGATCATCCGCGCGTCGTCGGCGACGTCGGAAAAGCTGGCGTCGCTGTCGACTCGATCCTCGACATGGAAATTCTGTTTTCAGGAATTCCTCTGGGACAAATGTCCGTTTCGATGACCATGAACGGCGCCGTTCTGCCCGTCATGGCGTTCTACATCGTCGCCGCAGAAGAGCAGGGCGTCGACAAATCAGTCCTGAGCGGCACGATTCAGAACGACATTCTCAAAGAATTCATGGTGCGCAACACGTACATCTATCCGCCCGACGCGTCAATGCGCATCATCGGCGACATTTTCGCCTACACGTCGCGCAACATGCCAAAGTTCAACAGCATCAGCATTTCCGGCTATCACATGCAGGAGGCCGGCGCGACTGCCGATATTGAGCTTGGCTACACGCTGGCGGACGGGCTTGAATATATCCGCACAGGAATTGCCGCAGGGCTTGGCATTGACGATTTCGCGCCGCGTCTTTCTTTCTTCTGGGCAATCGGAAAGAGCTACTTCATGGAAGTCGCAAAGATGCGCGCCGCGCGTATGCTTTGGGCAAAAATAGTCAAGTCTTTCAACCCCCAAAAATCAAAATCTATGGCGCTGAGAACCCACTCTCAGACGTCCGGCTGGAGTCTGACGGCGCAGGATCCTTTCAACAACGTATCGAGAACGTGCATTGAAGCCATGGCGGCGGCTCTGGGGCACACTCAGTCGCTGCACACCAACGCCCTTGACGAAGCGATTGCTCTGCCGACCGACTTCTCTGCCCGAATCGCCCGAAACACGCAGCTGTACATTCAGGACGAGACGAGCGTCTGCAAAGTCATCGATCCGTGGGGCGGCTCATACTACGTGGAGGCGCTGACTGACGAGCTGATCCGCCGCGCATGGGCTCATATTCAGGAAGTAGAGAGTCTCGGCGGCATGTCAAAAGCCATCGGCACAGGACTGCCCAAAATGCGCATTGAAGAGGCTGCCGCGCGCCGTCAGGCACGAATCGACTCCAACCGCGAGAAGATTGTGGGGATTAACGCATATCCTCTTGAG
>JAXEJY010000127.1:0-4168 GCA_034101315.1 Pyramidobacter sp. | reverse complement strand
GGCAAAGACAGGAACGTGCGAGTCACTGCGCCAGTATGGAATATCCCCGATACGGGCGTTCGTATGACGGGCTGCCAGCGCTCTGAAGCTGTCAAAAGGATGTCCTGAAATGTACATGCCGACAGCTTCTTTTTCCATCTCAAGCCGCGTCGCGGTGTCGTTTTCCTCGACGTCCACCAAGTCAGGATGCTCTGTCACCGTCAGATCGCCGAACAAAGAAACCTGATTGTCGTCTGCCGACTGTTTCAGCGCGAAGTCCATCATATCGGGCAGTGACTGCAGAAGCTGATTTCTATTGGGGTTCATGCTGTCGAACGCGCCTGCCATGATGAGGCTTTCCACGACTGATTTTCCGACGCTGTGCTTGTCGACGCGGCGGATAAAATCCCAGAAGTCTTTGAACGGGCCTTCTTCGCGCCGCGCGGCAAATATGGACGTCAGAGCAGCGTCGCCGACTTTCGCCACGCCGCCGAGCCCAAAGCGAATGATGCCGCCGGCGGCTGTGAAATTGGCGTAGGACAGATTGATATCGGGCGCTAAGACTGAAATGCCTGAAGCGCGAACTTCTCGGATGTACGCCGCCATAATCTCCTTTTTTCCGCCGATTTTCCTTGAAAGGTACGCCGCCATGTACTCGGTCGGGTAATGCGTTTTCATCCACGCTGTCTGATAGCTGATGAGCGCGTAGGCAGCGCTGTGCGATTTATTGAAGCCGTATCCGGCGAACTTCTCGATGATGCCGAAAATCTCCGCGGCTTTTTCGCGGCTGACGCCGTTCTTTTCCGCGCCTTCAATGAAAACAGACCTCTGCTGATCCATGACTGACTGCTTTTTCTTTCCCATGGCGCGGCGCAGAAGGTCGGCGCCGCCCAGCGTATATCCCGCGAGGACTGAGGCGCACTTCATGACCTGCTCCTGATACAGAACGACGCCGTATGTCTCTTTTAAGACGGGTTCAAGCATGGGATGAAGATAGCGGACTTTTTCGCCGTGCTTGCAGTTGACGTACTGATCGACCATGCCGCTTTCCAGAGGTCCCGGACGATAGAGCGCCAGAATGGCGACGAGGTCGTCAAAACGGTCCGGCGCCATTTTCTTGATCAGGCGCTTCATTCCGGCAGACTCAAGCTGGAAAATGCCGAGCGTGTCGCCTGACTGAAGCATTTTAAACACGTCAGGATCGTCAAGAGGCAGTGTGTTGAGATCGGGCAATGTGACACCGTTTCGCTTGACGTTCTCCACAGCCTCTTCCAGAATTGAAAGGTTCTGCAGCCCCAGAAAGTCCATCTTCACAAGTCCAAGGCTGGCGACGGGGTCCATGGAATACTGCGTCGCAACTTGATTGTCCTCGTCGGGAATCGCGCGGACCGGAACAAGGTCGGACAGAGGCTGAGGAGTGATGACCACGCCTGCGGCGTGCTGAGAGCAGTGGCGCGCCAACCCTTCCATGCTGCTTGCAGAGCTGAGAAGCTCCGCAATATGAGGGTCGGCTTTTGACATGCTCTGAAGGTCAGGAGTCTGCTCTATTGCCTCTTTAATGCTCTTGACGCCGTCAGGAACGAGGTTTGCAACCTTATTGACGTCGGCGTAGGGCATTCCCATGGCGCGTCCGACGTCCTTAATTGCCTGTTTGGACTTCATGCGTCCGAATGTGATGATCTGCGATACGTTCGACACGCCGTATTTATCGACGACGTACTTGATCAGCTGATCGCGTCCCTTGTCGGAAACGTCCGTGTCGATATCAGGCATAGAAACGCGTTCGGGATTGAGGAAGCGCTCAAAAATCAAGCCGAATTTCAGCGGGTCGAGCTCTGTGATCTTCATGGCGTACGCCACAAGCGATCCGGCAGCAGAGCCTCGTCCGGGGCCAATGGGAATGCCGCGCTCCTTGCATGCGCGAATCACGTCGGCAATGATGAGGAAGTAGCCGGGAAACTTCATCTGGATGATGACGTCCAGCTCGTACTTCAAGCGCTTCTCGTATTCTTCGGGAATATCTTCGCAATGCAGACGCTCTTTTAATCCGTCGTGAGCCATCTTCTCAAGATACGTGTCAAGAGTCAGTCCCTCTGGAATGTCGAACTTGGGCAGAAGGTAGTTGCCCGTGTTCAGCTGGAACTCAAAATTGCACCGCTCAGCCACTTTCAGCGTGTTGAGCAGAGCGTCGGGAGCAGTGTCGCCCCAAATGCGCCACATCTCCTCTGGAGAACGCAGATAATAATCGTTCGTCTTGAATGAAAGGCGGTCGGGATCTGACATCGTTTTTTTCGTGCCGACGCAGAGGAGAAGCTCATGCCAGTCAAAGTCAGCTTCATCAAGATAATGAGCGTCGTTCGTTGCAAGGAGCTGAAAGTTCTCTCGCCGCGCCATTTCAATCAGCTTTTTGTTGACAAGCGCCTGTTCGGGCACTCGGTTTGCCATAATTTCAAGGAAGAAATTGTCCGCGCCGAACATGTCGCGGTACATGCACGCCCGCTCAAGCGCTTCGCTGTCTTTTCCCTCAGCCAAAAGCGAAGGGATCTCTCCGGCAAGACATGCTGACGAGGCAATCAGCCCTTTGCTGTACTGGGCAAGAAGCCGGTGATCGACTCGCGGCTTATAGTACACGCCGTCAGTGTTCGCAATGGACACGAGTTTTATCAGGTTGTGGTATCCCTCTTCATTTTCAGCCAGAAGGATAAAATGGTGGCTGCGCTTATTGCGGCTGTCGATTCCGTCAGGACTGACGTACATCTCGCAGCCGATAATCGGCTTGACACCGCACGCTTTGCACTGCTGGTAGAACTCAACAGCGCCGTACATGACGCCGTGATCTGTCATGGCGACAGCGGGCATTCCCCACTCGGCGCAGCGCTTCGCCAGCTCTCCGCAGCGGATAGCGCCGTCAAGAAGGCTGTACTCCGTATGAACGTGCAGATGAACAAAGTTTTTTTCTGCGGACATGAAACGCTCCTTTTACGAAAGCTGATATCAGGACTGCTGCTCTTCTTCTCCGCTGTCCGGCTGACCGTTGGGACGGCAGTAGAGCAGCTCGCCCTCCATAAAACCCCTGACGTATTCCGCGAGCGGCTGATTTTTTACTTCAGCAGTTTTCTCCGCTTCAGCCGGCTGAGACGTTATTTCAGGGACAAATGTCTCCGGATCAAAGCGGGCGCGGCGCGGATGAACCAGCGGCTCTTTTGAGGGAGCAGCCGTCTGGCCGTTTGGGGCGGACTCGCTTACTGAGCCAGATTCTTCGGGCAGAAAGCTGTCAAAAACTTCGCGGTCGTTTCCGCAGCGCAGTTCAACAGCTGCGACTTCGGGCAAAACTTTAAGAAAAACTCGGCGCGCGCTTTCAATGGCTCTGTCGTTTCGCAGCGATTCGAACGCCATGCGCTCTTCTTCGCTGAAAAGGGCGCATACTGCGCTTTTTTCAGCATCGATAAAGACATCAGCAAGGCGCAAAGCGACAGCCGCCTGCGGATATTTTTCACACGACGCGTCAAGCTCTTGGGCAAAACTGCCGCGCGCCGCCGCTTCGGGAGCGCCAGCCAGATCGCCAAAGACACTGGCAGGCGGCACGATCTTTTCTGGCTGTGCAGGCAAAGGAGCGCTAATTTCAGAGCTGTCTTCAGGCTCTGCTCTGCGCGGCGCGGCAGAGCTTGCTTTTGAAACGCTCGGCGCCAAGACAAAACCGCTCTCGCGAGCAGCCTCCAAAGCGCTGAACGCATCCGGTGAAGGTGCTGTCCCCTGAAAAAACCATTCTGTCAACAGCCCGCACAAGACATCGTTCGACAGCCCGCGCCGGACGTGCGGCAGAGCGGAGGCAATCTGCGTCATCAGCCGCTCTAGGCTTGACTGAGGCAGAAATCCGCGCTCCGTGCTCAGCCATTGTTTTTCCTCCTGCGAAAGCGCCAGCTTGTTCAGCACCTTATCGCCCCAACGGCTGTCGAGCCAGAGGTTTCGGACACAGACAAAGAGCATCGACAGAAAACGCTCCGGAACAGCTCCGGAACGGAACATCGCCTCAAGCTTTGGGAGCGCTTCTTCAGGCGACGTTCGGCAGCACGAAATCCACTGACGAATTGAAGAGGAGCTTCCGCCGCCTAAAAGTTTGTCGACGGCTTCGCGTGTCACGTCCCCGCCGCTGAGAGCAATCGCCTGCTCCATCAGGGACAGAGCGTCT
>JAXEJY010000126.1:0-2569 GCA_034101315.1 Pyramidobacter sp. | reverse complement strand
GGCTTTTCTCGTTGTTTTACACATGCGCCTGCGCTATTTCAAAGCGTCGGCAGGGACAAGTGGCAGGTCGCCCATGTCGCAGAGGTCAGCTCTTCCGGCACGGACTTTTTCAGCGCCCATGTCGGTGTATTCCTGGACTTTCTGTGTCATGCTGGCATCGTTGATGGCGACAATTCGTGCGGCAAGCAGAGCAGCATTAGCGGCTGAGTTGATTCCGACACTCGCAACGGGGACGCCGGGGGGCATCATGACTGTCGAAAGAAGCGCGTCCATGCCGAGCAGGCTTCCGGATTCAACAGGAAGCCCGATAACAGGAAGCGTCGTGTGCGCTGACAGAACGCCGGGAAGCGCGGCGGAGAGCCCGGCGACGGCAATGATCACTTCAATTCCGCGGGATTTCGCCTTGAGCGCGTAATTGACAGCGTCCTGGGGCGTGCGATGGGCGGAGGCGATGGTGACTTCAAAAGGAATGCCGAGTGTTCTGAGAGGTTCGGCGATTTTTCTGGCAAGCGGAGCGTCGCTTGAAGAACCGAGAATCACTCCAATTCGTGCTTGGATCATGTGATTTCCTCCTTGCTGGGGAGTTGTTGTTATGCTTCAAATACTTGGTGGGCGATATCGCGGCGGTACTGCATCCCGTCAAAAGAGATCTTTTCCGTTGCTTCGTACGCGTGGCGGCGTGCCTGAGCGAGATCGTCTCCTGTAGCACAGATGCAGAGAACGCGTCCGCCTGTGGCATACACGAAGCCGTCATCGGAGGCTTTAGTTCCGCAGTGAAACACAGAAACACCGGGAACCTGAGCAGCATCGTCAAGTCCTGTAATGCGGGCTGGCGCAGATTTTGAAACAGGATATCCGGCGGATGCAATGATGACGCACAGAGCGTTTCTCGTCGCGTCGCGCCACTCGAATGAACTGAGATTTCCTTGGGCGCACGCCATGCACAGGTCAACCCAATCGCCCTCAAACAGGGGCAAAAGAACTTCTGTCTCCGGGTCGCCGAGGCGTACGTTGTACTCCAACACTTTAGGCGTGCCGTCAGGAGCGATCATGAGCCCGACGTACAGTACGCCGCGGTAGTCAATGTTCTCGCGGCGCAGGGCTTCCAAGCCCGGCTCGATGATCTGCCGGCGAACGCGGTTCATGAGCTCATCAGTCACCCAGGGGGCAGGAGCGTAAGCGCCCATACCGCCGGTGTTAGGACCTTCATCGCCGTCGCACAGGCGTTTATGGTCTTGGCTTGTGCTGAGGAGACGGTAATCTTTTGTATCAGTGATGACCATCAGAGACAGCTCTCTGCCGGGCAGGGCCTCTTCGATGACGAGAGTTTCTCCGGCAGAGCCGAGTTTTTTGTCGACAAGCAGCTGAGTGACAGCTGAGTATGCGCCTTCAAGGGTCGGCTCGACAAAGACGCCTTTTCCGGCGGCTAGTCCGGACGCTTTGACGATGTAGGGCGGCTTAAAGCGGGTAAGTGCGTCACGAGCTTCTTCTACTGTCCGGCAGACGCAGAAATCCGCAGTGGGAATGCCGTTACGCGCCATAAAGTTCTTGGAAAACTCTTTACTGGCTTCCAAACGCGCGCCGTCTTTTGACGGCCCGAAAACGGCGATTCCGCGCGCGCGGAGGACGTCAGCGACACCGGCAGCAAGCGGTGCTTCCGGACCGACGATTACCAGATCGACGGAGTGCTGATCGCACAGCTGGGCGACAGATTCTCCGTTTTCAACGTCGGCTGAAAGACACACGGCTTTTTGAGCGATTCCGGGGTTGCCCGGGGAGGCGAACAGTTTTCCGCAGCGAGGAGAGCGGGCGCATGCATCGACGATTGCATGCTCGCGTCCGCCGCTGCCAAGAACCAGAACGTTCAGCTTATCCATGGCGTCTAGTGGCGGAATGTGCGCCAGCCACTGATGAACATCGAGATGCCGAGTTCTTTGGCGCGGGCAGCGACTTCCTCGTCACGGACTGAACCGCCGGGCTGGATAATCGCAATAACGCCAGCGGTAGCAGCCTTTTCAACGCCGTCGGGGAACGGGAAAAAGGCGTCAGACGCCATTACTGCGCCCTGAGCTTTTTCGCCTGCCTGGTGGGCAGCAAACTCGACGGCGTAGACTCGGCTGCAGAATCCCATGCCGATGCCGACAGCTTCTCCGTTTTTCACCATGGCGACGGCGTTGCTCTTTGAGATAGCTGCCGTTTTCCAGGCGAGAATAAGGTCATCCCAAAGGTCGGGACGAGGCGTGCCGATCCACGTTCCTTTGTCCTGCTCAGGCAGGGGCGGCAGTTTGTCGCTCTGTGCAAGCAGTCCGCACCACGTTGACACCATCTGCGTGTCGAATACTTTTCCGCCTTTCCACGTCATGACGCGGAGGCTCTTGCGCTTCTCCTTGAGCAGCGCTAAAGCGTCATCATCGATGGAAGGGCACAGAAGCACTTCTGTAAAATGCTTTGAAATGGACTCAGCGGTGGCAATGTCAATATGGCGCGTAACGCCGACGATGCCGCCGAACGCAGAAACGGGATCGCACGCCATTGCCTTGTCGTATGCCTCAGCAACGCTGGCGCCAAT
>JAXEJY010000125.1:0-6854 GCA_034101315.1 Pyramidobacter sp. | reverse complement strand
TTCATCATCTGCTTCATGACAGCCGCGGCTGCTATTTTTGGGCGCAGACGAACGCGTCGATGAGCAGTTTTGAGTACCAGGCGGATCAGTTTGCCTGGGCTGCGCTGATGCCTCAATGGGCGCAGGAAGATTCGTCGTGCTACTGAACAGAAAAAATGAAAACTCCGCTTTCAGGCGCGTCTGAAAGCGGAGTTTTTTTGTGCGGACGCAGATGCCGCGCGATTGACTGTTTACCGGTTTTTCTGTAAAATGTACTTCAGTTTATTATTGAGAAGAGGAGCTGAAGAAATGGAATCCAACAAGCTGCAGGATCTGCTGAGGAGCAACCTTGACACGATGCCCAACAAGGCGCGCCGCGTCGTTGAATATCTGCTGACGCACATGCGCGAAGCGGCTTTTGTGTCCATCGGCGACGTTGCCGAACAGCTAAACGTCTCAAAAGCTCAGCTCGTGCGCGTTGCGCGGATGCTGGGGTTCGACGGGTACGCCGACCTGAAAGACGCTCTGAAAGCTTCAGTGCTTGAGCAGGTCAACCCTGCCGCCATGCTTGCCCGCGCCATGAGCGAAGAGGGCGACTTGTCTGAGAGAATCCGTCAGATGGAGCACGCCAACCTTGAAGACACGTGGAACCGTCTCCGCGTTGAAGATATTAGGACATTCTGCGACATGATCAAGAACGCGCGCAGCATCTACTGCGCCGGGTGGAGCATTTCTGCCATGATGGCAGGCTGTCTGCACAGCCGCCTGAGAGAGCTTGGTCTGTGCGCGTATCAAATGTTTCCCGGCGCGGGCTGTCTGACGCTGATTGAGCAGGTCCGCTGCGTCGGTGCCGGCGACATCGTCATCGTCATCGACCTGCCGGGCTATTCCGTCCTTTTGACGGAGACGATTCAAAAGGCGCACGAACAGGGCGCTCAGATTGTCACAATCACCGACAGCCCTGCCGCCCCCGTCTGCCGCAATGCCGATCTGTCGTTTTTCGTCAGCGACAACAGCCCCACGTTCGGCAGCAGCCTCATCGGGCCGCTGTTCCTCATTCATATCCTCTCGTCGCGCCTGTCCGTCGACCTCGGCGAACGCGCCCTGAAAGCGCTTGAAGAGCAGAGCAGCTGCCTTCACGATGAGCGGATTTACTATCCTGTCTTTTCGCTGAGGTACTGAAGAACAGCCATTAGAACAGCAAAACAGGGAGAGCCGTTTATGACGAACGGCTCTCCCTGTTCTGTTTTATGCCTGTCATTCTACAGATCCAAACTGTTCGGGTTGAGGAGAAAATCGCAGACGCTCATGACTAAAATGCCGTCTTCGTTGTAGTGGGGCATTGCTGCGTCCTTCGCAATGATGATTTTTTTGAACCCGTCGCTCGTCAGCATAAGAGACCGCTGCTCCTGCTGCATTTTCGCCTGATCCGGCAGAGCGTACGCTGACTGAATGTAGAAGCGCTTGAAGCCTTTGTTGCAGACAAAATCAATTTCCAGCTGCTTCTTCGTTCCGTTTCCTTTTGAGTCGATTCCATTTTGAACGACAACGCCGACGTCTACGTTAAAGCCGCGGATCTTCAGCTCATTAAAAATAATGTTCTCCATGCTGTGAGTTTCTTCGAGCTGGCGGAAATTGAGACGCGCATTTCGCAGCCCCATGTCGGTAAAATAGAGTTTTAAGGGCGTATTGATGTACTTTTTCCCCTTAATATCGTATCGGACGGCGCTGTCAATCAGGTATGAATCGCACAGATAGCCGATGTAGTTCTTGATTGTCGTGCTGCTGATTCGCTTATTCTTTACCGACTGAAAGGTCGACGACAGCTTTGACGGATTTGTCAAAGACCCGATGGCAGATGAAAGAATATTGAGGAGCTCTTCAAGCTCTTCTCTGTTGCGAATTTTATGACGCCCGACGATGTCTGAGATGTAGGTTTCCTCAAATAACGATTTGAGAAAAGCGATTTTTTCTTCCGGCGTCTGAAAGCGGAGAACGAGCGGCAAGCCTCCGTAGAGCATATATTCATTCCAGCCATCCTGCTTTGTGCCCGAGTAAACCGACATGAATTCCGCAAAGCTGAGAGGAAACATATGCACTTCATCGCCGCGCCCTCGGAATTCTGTAATAACGTCTCTGGACAGGAAACGGGCATTGCTGCCGGTGACGTACACGTCGACATTCTCCATTCGGATGAGGCTGTTTAAAACGGATTCAAATTCGCCGAGGAGCTGAACTTCGTCAAGAAGCACATAATACATCGCGCTGTCTGCAATCCGTTCTTTTAAGTATGGCATGAGAACATACGGATCCTGATAGCGCTTGTTTTCAAAAGAGTCAAAAGCCATTTCGATGATGTGGTCTTTGTCAATCCCTTCACGGAGAAGGTGCTCTTTGAACAGATGAAACACCAAATATGATTTCCCGCAGCGGCGCAGCCCAGTGATGACCTTGATTAAGCCATTGTGCATCTTGTTTTTGAGCTGATTAAGGTAGATATCTCTTTTTATAATCATCGATACTCTCCTCTCTATTGGAGATTTTTTCGTATTTGCGAAAAAATCTCCAATAGAATTATACATGCACCGTCTGGACTGTGCAAATCTCTACTGAAGATTTTTTCGTATTTACGAAATTTTTTTCAGTAGAAGGGAAGGCTGTTCTGTTTTCCGGCATAAAACTCTAATTTTGTACAAAAAAACAGGGAGAGCCGTTTATGACGAACGGCTCTCCCTGTTCTGTTTTCTCGGAACCTTTTTTACTTGACGTGTTCGGGAAAGAGCTGCGGCAGGCGGGCGTACAGCTCTTTCAGAGGACGGCGCGAGGGCGCGCCGTGGACGAGGCGGAACGAGTGGTCTGAACCGTCAATCTCGCAGTACGCTTTGTCGCTCGCCGCGATTTTGTCAAAAATGCGGCGGCACGCAGCTTCGCTGAACGTGGCGTCTTCGCTGCCGCGGAATGAGCGCACCCACGGGGCGCGGACTTTTTCTGCCGCGCGGTACAGCTCGAACGGCTCGCGGACGGTGTTGAGGATTGGCAGCTTGAGAACGTCGGCGTTTTCGGGGTACGTCTCGTCGCCGCTTCCGCACATGATGAGCCCTTCAATGTCCTGCGGCGCGTCGCCGGTCATAAAACCGCCGGCGATGAGCAGGGCGCTCAGGCCGCCGAGGGAAAATCCCCACAGGGTCAGAGAAAGAGCGGGATAGAGCTGGCGGACGGCTTTGTAGGCGGCGTAGGTGTCCTCAAGCTCCTGCATGTAGGTTTTGCCGTCGAACGCGTCGTAGATCCAGCCCATTGGGTCATTGGCGTAATCGTGGCGGTTGCGGACGCGGCGGCTCGTCTCCGCCATGACGGGGAGAACGCCGCACTCTGCCAGCGCTCTGCCGATACGGGCATACTTGTTGCCGGGGTCGGAGCAGGCATTGCTGTGGACGCCGTGAAAGAGCAGGACGGCTTTCTGCGGCGTATCGACGATGCCTGCTGTCAGAATGACGGTTTTATCGCCGTAGGTGCCGTCGATGAACGTCTGTCTCCATCGCATTGTTGGGTGACCTCCTCACAGGTGTCTTGGGGGAAATGCGTGAACAGGGCGGAAGAATCCGGTGATCAGCTGTGCTGATTCTCCTGCTGCGGTTCGGGCAGAGAGAGCCATTTTCCCCAGTCAAGGCGCACAAGGCCGCTGATGACGTAGATGGAGATGAGGATGAGCATCGCCTTCTCGCGCGCCAGCACGACGACGGCGGCGGAAAACGCGGCGAGGGCGTACGCCTTGCGCTTGTCCATGCAGCCTTTTTTGATCGTCTTCAGGTTGCCGTAGGGGACTGATGAGATCATCAAAAATCCGACGGCGAATGCAATCAGCGCCATGAGCCATGACGGAACGGCGGAGATGACGCCGCCTAAGACGAACGACACGAGGAACAGTCCGCCGGCGGGAATGGGAAGTCCCTGAAAAGGTCCGGGGCGGTGAACGACGTTGAACCGCGCCAGACGAAGGGCGCCGCACAGGGCGAAAAACGCGGCGACGACGGCGCCGAACGCACCGGGAATCGTCTTGAGCGATACGGCATAAAGGAGAATTGCGGGTGCGACGCCGAACGACACGACGTCGCCCAGGCTGTCGAACTCAACGCCGAAGTCGCTGCTGACGCCCATGGCGCGGGCGACTTTTCCGTCCATGAAGTCGAAGAAAACGGCAAACGGAATCATCCACGCGGCGGGCAGGTAATAGCCGCGCACGACGAGGATGAGCGACAGCATTCCGCACAGAAGGTTGCCGCTGGTGATCATGTTGGGGATGTTGTTTCGTATCGGGATATCGCGCAGATGTCTGCGGCGAAGTCTCAGCTTAAATTTTTTCATTGACGCGCCTCCGCGATGACAGTTTTGCCGGCGAGCACTTTCTGACCGACTTTAACGATACACTTTACGCCCAAAGGCAGGTAGACGTCAACCTTGCTTCCAAGCTTGATCATTCCGAAACGCTGCGCGCGCTCAAGCACTTCGCCTTTTTTGTGGCGGCAGACGATGCGGCGGGCGAGCAGTCCGGCAATCTGGCACACCAGAACGGGGCCGTGTTCAGACATGTAGCCCATATAATGGCGTTCGTTGACCTCTGAGGCTTTTTCTGCCGAGGCAACCCACTTTTTGCCGGGGACGTATTCGAGGAACTGAATTTCACCCGATGAGGGCATTCTGTTGACGTGGACGTTGAACGGGTTCATAAACACGCCGACTTTCAGCGCGCGTCCCGTGTAGGGGTGTTCTGTTTCAAAGATTTCGACGACAACGCCGTCGGCAGCGGAGACGATTCCGTCTCCGTCGGGCGTGCGGTCGGGGTCGCGGTAAAACCAGAACGTCACTGCGAACAGGGGCAGCGTGACGGCGAGTGACCACGGGCACAGAAAAATAGAAAGAAGCGCAAGGATACCAGTTGTCGCCATAGAGCGGTATCCGTCGGGGGCAAATTTCATCGGTTATTCCTCCTCTTCAGGTGAGCTGGGGGTCTGCTCTAAATCGTCGGTATCCAGGTCAAACGGCAGTGTGCCTTCCGCTTCTTCGGGCTTGCTCAGAGGAACGTTCGAGGCTTCTGCGTCTGCGCTGTCTTTGTGGATGACGGACACTCCGGCGACGATGTCGCCCTCGTCCGGACGGACAAGATACGATCCGGCTGCTGTGCGCCCAAGCAGAGGGATGTCGGACACGAACAGGCGCACCATGCGACCGTTTGCCGTGATGAGAACGACTTCATCGTCGAGGCTGACGCTGGTGGCGACGGCGAGACGGCCCGTGCGCGCCGAAATGCCCATTGCTTTCATGCCGCCTGTGGCGCGGTGATGGACGGAGAACTCGTCAAATGACGTGCGCTTGCCGATTCCGCGCTCGCTGACGAGAAGAATCTGCTTGTCGCCGCCGATGACTTCGCAGGAGACGATGACGTCGTCTTCAGCGAGTTTCATGGCTTTAACGCCTCGGGCGCTGCGCCCCATGGTGCGGATTTCGTCTTCGTTGACGCGCAGGCCGCGTCCGCTGGCGCTGACGAACAGCAGGTCGTTTGTCCCGCACGTGGTGCGGACTTTGGCGATTTCGTCGCCGTCGTCGAGCGAAAGAACCTGCCGTCCGGCGCGGGTCAGGTTGTCCAGCTCGGAGATGTCCATGCGCTTCGTGATGCCGCGGCGCGTGATGAACAGCACTGTTCTGTGATTCTCTGAGAACGTGCCTTTGAGCGCGACGACTGTTTCGCCTTCATTCAGAGAGATGAACTTTGAAATGTGTTTTCCCTTGCCCGACCGCGTTTCGGGGACGACATGGCCTCTGATGGCGAACACGCGGCCGCGGCTGGTGAAGAACATGATGTCGCTGTGCGTGCTGGTGACGTCGACGAGGGAAACCTGATCTTCCGACGCCAGCACGGCGCCGCGCCTGCCTTTTCCGCCGCGGGCCTGGACGCCGTAGTCCTTCAGCGGCGTGCGGCGCAGATAGCCGTCCTGCGAGAGGGTGACGACGATGTCCTCTTCGGGCAGAAGGTCTTCGTACGAATCGCCGCATGTCTCCACGTGCGCCTGAATTTCTGTGCGACGCTTGTCGGAGAACCGGCGGCGCAGTTCGGTCAGCTCGCCGCGGATGACTCCGTCAAGCACATGGGCGTCGCCGAGAATTTCTTTGTAGCGCGCGATGTCCGCCAGAAGCTGGGTCATCTCCTGAAGGAGTTTTTCGCGCTCCAGTCCGGTCAGGCGCTGGAGGCGCATGTCGAGGATCGCCTGCGCCTGCTTATCGGAGAACTGAAGCTCTTCCATCAGCTGAGTCCGCGCCGTATCGACGTCCTGAGCGCCGCGGATAATGGCGATGACCTGATCGATGAGGTCGAGAGCGCGGCAGAGGCCTTCGATGATGTGCTCGCGCGCCTCGGCTTTAGCCAGACGGAACTCTGTGCGGCGGCGCACGACGCCGCGGCGGTAGTCCAAAAAGACTTCAAGCATTTGCTTGAGCGTCATCTCAACGGGGCGCTTGTCGAGAATCGCTAAGTTGATGACGCCGAATGTGCTCTGCATCATCGTGCGGCTGAACAGCTGACGCTGCACCAGTTCGGGATCGCCGTCGCGCGTCAGGTCGAGCACGACGCGCATTCCCTGCCGGTCGGACTCGTCGCGCAGATCGGCGACGCCGTCGATGGTGTGCGCCTGAATGCACTTGACGATGCCCTCGATCATCGTCGCTTTGTTGACTGCGTAGGGGATTTCTGTGATGACGACGCTTGAGTGGCGTTTTGTCTCTTCAACGTGGCATTTTCCGCGGATGACGATTTTGCCGCGGCCCGTGCGGTACGCGTCGATGATTCCCTCTCGTCCCATGATGACGCCGCCCGTGGGGAAGTC
>JAXEJY010000124.1:0-17196 GCA_034101315.1 Pyramidobacter sp. | reverse complement strand
CGTCTGTCGGCGTTGTCATGGCGCAGAAGAAGGCGGTGCTCGCAGCGGCTCGTCAGCATTCTGTACGGCTCCTGAGTCCCTTTGGTGACGAGGTCGTCAATCAGGACTCCGGCGTAGGCTTCGTGGCGTCCCAGCGTCAGAGGCTCCTCTCCGCGCAGCGACAGAGCGGCGTTGATTCCGGCAATCAGTCCCTGCGCCGCGGCTTCTTCGTATCCCGACGATCCGTTAATCTGTCCGGCGCAGTACACTCCGGGCAGATTCTTCAGCTCAAGCGACAGAGACAGCTGGCGCGGATCGATGGCGTCGTATTCAATGGCATATCCGGGCTTCAGAATGACTGCTTTCTCGCAGCCGGGCAGTGTGCGCGTCATGTCAATCTGAACGTCGAACGGCAGGCTGGTGGAGAAGTTCTGCACATAGATTTCCACACTTCCGCGGGCAACCGGCTCGAGAAAAAGAGGATGGCTGTCCTTTTCGGGAAACGCGATGACTTTTGACTCGATGGAAGGGCAGTAGCGCGGCCCGATTCCTTCGATGTTTCCCTGAACGATCGGAGAGCGGTCGAGGTTGTCGCGGATGATCTGGTGCGTCCGGGGGTTGGTGCGGATGATGCCGCACGAAATTTCCTGATAGATTTTCTTCTCGTTCCACAGGTCAAAGCACACGGGCGTGTCTTCGCCGCGCTGAAGCTCGATGGAGCTCCAGTCGATGCTGTCGCGGTGAAGCCGCGGCGTTGTGCCCGTCTTGAGGCGCTGCATCTGAACGCCAAGCTCGCTCAGACAGCGGCTGAGCCCGTATGCTGCCGACTGTCCCATTGGACCTGATTCGAAGTTGACCAGTCCCACGTGGACGCGTCCGCCCAAGTGCGTTCCCGTCGTCAGAATGACGCGCGGCGCTGAAAACTCGAGCTGAAAGCGCGTCGTCACGCCCGCGACCCGTCCGCCTTTGACGATCAGCGTCTCGACGGTGTCCTGAAACACGCGCAGATTGGGACAGCTGACGAGCTGGCTCATGTAGTAGTCGTGATAGCTGCGCATGTCGCACTGAGCGCGCAGGGCGCGGACTGCAGGTCCTTTTGACGTGTTCAGCCAGCGCATCATCATTGCAGACGCGTCGGCAGCGCGCGCCTGCTCGCCGCCGAGCGCTGAGATCTCGCGCACGAGGTGTCCCTTTGCCGGGCCGCCGATGGATGGATTGCAGGGCATGTATGCAATGTGGTCGACGTCCTGAACGAGCATAAGCGTCCGAGCGCCCATGCGGGCGGCAGCCAGTGCCGCTTCACATCCGGCATGGCCTCCGCCCGTGACGATGACATCAAAATCGTTTTCTGGAAAAAGCCGCACAGGTTCACCTTATTTCCTGCGTGACACGTCTTCGTACGTTAGTGCTGTATTGTGGCCTGTCACAGATTTGTTTTCGTACAGCGATATGACTTGCCTGCCGACGTTCCACAGGCAGCCGGTGATTCGGTTCTCCTCATTTTTATACGTCTGATCGGGCGCGCCGTATTTCTCGCGGAGCATTCCCATGAGCTGGCGGAAATTGCCGCCGCGCACTTCAATGCGCAGTTTCTCCGTCTTTTCGTCGTCGGTCAGCTCTGACTCATTTTTGCTGAAAAGGTCTGACAGCGCAAACGCGAACTGTTCAAGATACAGACCGGCGGAGGAAAAAGAGAGGCGCATAATGCCGTCGCGGCCGAAGAAATCGACTTTGTAGACGGCTTCGCGCGCGCCTTCTTTCGGTATGAACTCCCACAGAAGCGCCGCTTTGTTCTCTTCAGTCATGATGCGGTGGGCATCTTCCCATGAAGATCCGAAACTCAGTCCCCACGCGCCCGTCACGCGGGAAATTTCTGCCGCGCAGAGCGTGTCTGAAGCCAGAAGGAGCGCCGCCAGCGCGGCGCACAGTGTTCGTCTCACGAAAAAAACCTCCTTTGTCGTTCGCAGTCAAAGCTCAGCCGCGCGCAATCCGTCCGGCGTCGACGCGCCACAGAGCGCCGTCAAAATGTGACGGCGGAATTTCTGCCGTCGCGGCAAACACCTGCCAGTTGCTGCGGCTCAAACAGTCCAGAAGAATCTGACGCCCGCGCTCGTCAAGCTCGGACGTCACTTCGTCGAGCAGAAGAACGGGCGACGTTCTAAATCTCTCTTCGACCGCCGACGCCGCAGTCATAATCAGCGCCAGTGCCGCGCGGCGGCGCTGCCCGCGGCTGAAAACTGATGACGCAGGGCGGTTTTGGCACGCCAGAACAAGGTCGTCGCGGTGCGGCCCGACGAGGGGCGTCCGCGCCGCGCGCTCTCTCTGTTCGTACAGAGCGCACGAGACGGCGAAGTCCTCTGACGGATCGGCGGCATTGCCTCCGCCGCCGCGGCGCAGCGTCAGACTCAGCTGGCGCGGCAAAAGATTTTCCCACAGCTCAATTTTTCGCGTCAGCTGCGCGCAGACCTGACCGCGGCATTCCCAGATCCACGCCGCCAGCGCCTGCATTGTGCAGTGCGTGACGGCAACGCTCTTTCCAAGCGCCAGGAGATGACGCTTATTTTGGACGATCCGCCGGTACTCGCTCAGCTTCAGGGCGTAAAGCGGATAAAACAGAGCGCAGAGCACGTCGAGAAAGCGCCGCCGCACGGCAGGCGATCCCTCAATCAATGCCATATCAGCCGGAAGAAACGTCAGCGATTGAACACAGTGTCTCAAATCTCCCCAGCGGCACGCTTTTCCGTCAAGCCGGAGCGAGGCGCGCGCCCCCAGCGACGCTTCAGCAACGCACTGGCGCGGTGAGTCCGTCTGCGCCGCAAGAAACGCTTTTGTTTCGCCCCACTTCACCGTATCACATGTGCGCGATCCGCTCAAAGCGCCCCAGCCGGTTACAATGTGCAGCGCTTCGAGGATGTTCGTCTTTCCTGAACCGTTCGCCCCGCACAGCAGATTCAGACCCGATTCCCACGGCACGCTGGCGTTTTCAAGGTTGCGGAAACCGCTCCAGCGTGTCCGCGATATATTCATTCCGCGCTATTCCTCTTCGGCGGGCTCCACCGATTTTATCTTAATCGGCATGAGCATGTAGATAAAATCAGTTCCGCCGGGTTTTGTGATGGTCATTTGCCCCTCAGCGCCGTTGAACGACAGCGTGACGTCGTTGCCTCGGAACGCCTTCAAGCCTTCAATGAGATATCCGACGTTGAACGCCACTCTCAAAGACTCGCCGTTGACAGAAGCGTCAACTGTTTCGTTGGCTTCGCCGATTTCTGGAGCGCGTCCCGTCAGATTCATCTCGGCGCCCGGCGACAGGTTCAAGAGGACGACGCGGCTGCTGTCGCGCACGACAATGTTGATTCTGTCCAGCGCCAAGAGGAACTCCTGACGGTCAACCTGCATCTGCGTGGTGCTGGTGACGCCGAGAATCCTCTCGTAGTTGGGGAACGCTGAATCGATGCGGCGCACAGAATATTCGACGCCGGGAACGTTGAAATACGTGACCGCGCCGTCCTGAAGGACTTCAACCTCAGCATCGGGCTCAAAGCTCTGAAGAATTTTCTGATATTCTCCAAGAGCCAGAAGAGGCAAAAGGACGTCTTTCTGACCGCCGACGTCTTCAACTGCCGTTTTTGACAGGGAAAGACGGCGTCCGTCCGTCGCGACGACGCAGAGCTCTCCTCCGCGGATCTGAATCAGACCGCCCGAGAGATATTTTGGAAAATCTTCATTGGGAGCGCCGGCAATTCGCCCTTCGTCGATGACGCGCGCCAGCTCGCCGGCAGACACTTTTGTAAAAGCTTCCGCCGCGCGGGGAGAGGGAAGATCCGGAAAATCTGACACGGGATACGTCGTGAACGTGTAGCGGCCGCGGCCGGCGGTGATTGTCCCTTTATCGTCTTTTACTTCAACGATAAGAGGACTTGCAGGAATTTTCTTGAACAGCTCGCCGACGACCTTTAGGGGAAAAATCGCCGTGCCGGGCTCAAGGACTCTGACGCCGTCAGCTTTTACCCGAATTGTTCTTTTTAGATCCGTCGCGTTGAGGACGACGCCGTTTTCGTCTGCGGCGCACAGAACGCTTGCCAGAGTGGCCATTGTGCTTTTCGTCCCTGTGACGCGCTCAGCCATGCTCCAGTATTTCATGAAAATGCTCTGAGTGATTTCTAGTTTCACGTGTGGAGAACCTCTCTTTCTTCGTGTACTTAAGCTGATGTGTTTTAAAAAGATAGAAGCAGACGCAATAGGGGCTGTGCATTTGTGCATAAACAGCTCAAATGCCGCTAAACGCTGAGAAAAACGATGTGCGCGTCTGTGCGGAAAAGCTGTGGAAAGTCCTCCACAGATTCCACCGATCTGCGCGAATTGTTTCTGGATAAAGCATTGTCCACATAGATTTTCAGGGCTGATTCACACGTTGTTCGCGAACTTTTCCCCATGACATATGAGCTCTTTAAAAGACAGTGTTTTAAAGTGCGGATTTTTTGTGGAAAAGCTTTTCGAACACACTGCGTCTGCGGCTGCTTTTTGTTTAAAAATTAGAAGTAGCCGCAGTAGGGAGTGCGAACATGTGGATAAATCGATCGATCATCGCGCCTGAGCGAAAAATCACGTGTGGAATAAATTTGGAAAACATGTGGAAAAGGCTCAGAACTCTTCACATATTCACTTCAAGGGCGAAATGAGCGCGCCTTATCCACACTGTTCTATCCGTCAGATTCACAGTTTTTTCTCTATGTTTTCCACAATTCTATTCACACGGCTGTCCTCTTTTCTGAGCGTCTCAATTTTCTTAATCGCATGGAGAACTGTCGTATGGTCTTTTTTGCCGAAGTCCTTGGCTATTTGCTGCAAACTCGTTTCTGTGTGTTTTCGGCAGATGTACATGGCAGTCTGGCGCGCCAGAGCCACTTCAGCAGTGCGGCGCTTTCCGCAGATGTCCTCCGGAGAGAATCCGAACTCGCCGGCGACGATTTCCATGATGCTGTCAAAAGAGACAGGACCGCGCCGGCTGCTGCCGATGACGTCTTTCAGCCATTCCTGAGCGTTTTCAATTGTTATCGGCTCCTGCGACAGGCTGGAATTGGCGACAACGCGGTTGAGCGCGCCTTCCAGCTCTCTGATGTTGCTCGGAATGTTCTGCGCCAGGAAGTTGACGACGTCGTCGTTGATTGGAATGCGGCGGTTTTCTGCTTTTTTCTTCAGAATAGCGATTCGCGTTTCGTAGTCGGGCTGCTGAATGTCGGTGACGAGCCCCCATTCAAATCGGCTGACGATGCGCTCTTCAATGTCGCCAAGCTCCTTCGGCGGACGGTCTGAGCTGAGGACAATCTGTTTTTTCTCCGTGTGCAGGTCGTTAAACGTGTGGAAAAACTCATCCTGCGTGCTCTCTTTTCCGGCGAGAAACTGAATATCGTCGATAAGAAGAATGTCAACGTGGCGGTACTTGGCGCGGAAATCCGCGGTGCGCGCGTTTTTAATCGCCGTGATGAGCTCGTTCATGAACTTTTCTGAGGAGACGTACACCACTTTCATGCCCGGATCCCGATTGAGGGCGTAGTTGCCGATGGCGTGCATGAGGTGCGTTTTTCCCAGTCCGACGCCGCCCCAGATGAACAGAGGGTTATACGACTCTCCCGGGCTTTCTGCCACGGCGAGACTGGCTGCGTGCGCCAGACGGTTCGACTTGCCGACGACGAACGAAGAGAATTCATACTGCGGATTGAGGCCGTTGACGCCGATGTTTCTCTGCACCGCTTCGGGTTTTTGAGGGGGTTCCGGCTTCGAGTGAGCAGCCTCCACGGTGAGGATCAGACCTTTGCCGAGCTGCTCGCTCTGCATGTAGGCGTCAAGTGTTTCTTTAAAGTTTTGCCGTATCTTGTTCTCCACAAAATCGTTGCCGACGTCCAGCACAAGAAAGCCGTCTTCCATGCGCAGCGGCGAGCACGGGCCGAGCCAAATTTCAGCGCTCTGATTCGGCAGAAGATCTGCCGCGGCTTTCAGGATCTGTTCCCAAATATGTTCAGCATTGTTCATCGTCATGTAATCACCTTGCCGTACGTCATAAAATATCCACTGAATAATACACTATTATCCACAATCGGCGCTGAAAAAACAATAGTTATTCACATTTTATCCCCTGTATTTTACGCGGGGGAAATACTTTGCTTTTTGTCAAACGTTGAGTTATTATGATTAAAACAGAAAAGTTTTGAAGAACGATAAAATCGGAGGCATGACAATGTCGCTATATTTTAACAACGCAGCAACCAGCTGGCCGAAACCTGAATGTGTCGCGCTGGCGATGAGCTCTTTTCTGATGTCTGCCGGAGCAAATCTCGGGCGCGGATCGGCGTCGCAGCGCGATCTGGGCACAATGGGCATGGTTCTTGAATGCCGCGAGAGAGCCGCGCGCCTTTTTGGCGGCTATGAAAACGCCAATCCCGTTCTCGTCACGTTCACGGCGAACATCACCGAGTCGCTGAACGTCGTCCTGAAAGGCTATCTGAAACCGGGAATGAGAGCTGTTACATCGTCGATGGAGCACAACGCCGTCACGCGCCCTCTGCGCCGGCTTGAGCAGGAAGGCGTCAGCCTCTGCGTTCTGCCGTGCAGCCGCGAGGGTGTGCTGGATCCAGCCGTTCTCGACGCTGAACTGACGGCGCGCTGCGCAGATCTTGTCGTGATGAGCCATGCCAGCAACGTGTGCGGCACGGTTCAGGACGTTGAAGCCATCGCCGCAGTCTGCCGCGCGCACTCTGTGCGCTTTGTTCTGGACACGGCGCAGACGGCAGGGTTTCTGCCGCTGGACGCGAGGCGTCTCGGACTGGCAGCTCTGTGCTTCACGGGCCATAAAGGACTGATGGGGCCGCAGGGAATCGGCGGCATCGTGTGGGAACCTGAATTTGCGCGTCTGTGCGCTCCGTTCGTCGAAGGCGGCACGGGGAGCTTTTCTCACGTTGAAACGCAGCCTGAAGCCATGCCGGACAAGTTTGAGAGCGGCACGCCGAACCTGCCGGGAATCGCCGGACTGAACGCCGCGCTCGAGTGGATTGAGCGCGAGGGCGTTCATAATATCCGCGCGCACGAAAACGCCCTGTCGCGCCGTTTCCTCGACGGGCTGAAAAAACTTCCCGGCGTCAGAATCCACGGAATTCCCGACGTCATCGACGGCCGCCGTCTCGCCGTTTTCGCCGTCAACTTTGACGGATTCGACAACGGCGTGCTCGCTGCCGAACTGGGCGATATGGGATTGGAAGCCCGCCCGGGACTTCAGTGCAGCCCGTGGGGCCATCAGACGCTCGGAACGTTCCCCGAAGGCGTTCTGCGCCTCAGCCCCGGATATTTCACGACAGAAGCCGACGTCGACGCCGCGCTGGAAATTCTGAGCCGCGCCGTCTGTCCGATTCAGGCATAGCCCGATATCCTGCTGAAACAATCAGAATGTGATATAATAAATAAACAAAAAACAAGCGGGACGTCCTATGTCCCGTTTCATGGAGGCGATACAATGAATGAAACGTTGAAGAACATCCTGGCGCGCCGGAGCGTTCGCAGCTTTACCGACGACCCTGTGTGCGAATCCTCTATGGAAATGGTTCTCGCCGCTGCATGCGCTGCGCCAAGCGCCAAAAACGTCCGCCCCGTGCGCTTTATCGTCCTGAACAAAAAAGAAATGGCAGAGCTGGCGGAGAAAATCGAGCAGAAAGCTCCCTTCGTCCAGGGGCAGTGGGCAATTGCCGTCTGTGCTGACACGCGCGGCTACAGCTGCGGATTGGGCTGGATTGAAGACTGCGCCGCTGCCATGGAGAACATGCAGATTGCGTGCGTCTCCCTCGGACTGGGATCTCTGTGGTACGGCGTGTACAAGCGCGCTCCCAAAGAAGCTCAGTGCCGCGAGTTCCTCAAGCTCCCCGAAGGCGTTGAAATTCTCGGAATCACCGTCATGGGCTACGCCGCGTCGCCGACAGAGCCTCATGCCGGAATCCGCGCTGAAGAAGTGCGCTACGGCGCGTGGTCTGAATAACTGCTGCACACATAAAGCGAGAGCTCAGAAGCTGAAAAGCGGTTCTGAGCTCTCGCTTTTGCGTTTTGGGGATGCGATCAGAGTTCTGTCATGCAGGCTTTGCCGTCTTCCTGCCCGTAGGATATCCTCACGGTCTGTCCTGCTTTTGGAACAGAGGGGAGATCCGCAAGCTGGTGCAGGAGAAGGTCGTTCTCGCCGACAGTTTGCAGGCAGTTTCCGTTTTCCGCGCTGACTCGCACAATTGTTCCCTCGTAGTTTCCCGAGGGCGGTGCCGCGATAAAGTTTTTTGTAAGACAGCGCGCCGGAATTCTCAAGAGCCGGCTGTAGTCCTTCTGCGCTTCAATTTCTCCCTGAAAAATAAGTCGGTGAAACGCTGTATCGTCGGGGCGCTTGTCTCTCTGAGCGCTGATCAGGGCGCTGATGTAGTCGTGCCGCACAGCAGGAGAAACAGAGACGACGCAGTATCCCTGACTGATCAGAATCAGATTCATGAGCAGGCGGGCGGTCCGTCCGTTTCCGTCGACGAAAGGGTGAATGCTGACAAGCTGCAGATGAGCCCATACGGCTGACTCCAGAGGGTGTCTGGATTGTATCCGGGAGTTGAAGCTCTTGATAAACTGCGTCATCAGACGGGGAACGTCTTCCGCCTCTGGAGGAATGTATTCTGTGCCGCTGATATAAACTTGGCGCGTTCGATATGTTCCGGCGTTTTGGACGTCGATGCCGCTGTAGAGCAGACGGTGAATGCTGAGCACCAGATTTTCATCGAGCCGAAGTTCTTTTTTCCGCGCAAAGCTGATCATAAAGTCGTAGGCTTTTGCGTGTCCTATTGCCTCGCTGTAGTCTTTAATGGTCTTTCCGCCGACGGTTAAGCCGTCTTCTATTGCTACTTTTGTTTCGGCAAGCGTCAGCGAGTTCCCTTCGAGCGCGTTTGAAGAGTACGTCAGGCCGATGCGAAAATAGTTATCAAGATTTTTTACTTCTTCAGGATTCAGAGGACGCTGTGAATTGATGATTCTTTGGGCATTATCGATACGCCTGAGCATACGTGCGCAATCGGGGTTCACCGCGATTCCTCCTTTGCAATCCATCCGTTATTTCTGCTCAGCCAGCTCGACCAGCGTGTCAATAACCTGCCGCACGGAGATTCCGACGGCGTTCATCATGGTCGGATAACGGCTGTGCGACGTGAAGCCGGGAATGGTGTTGACTTCGTTGAACACAATTTCTCCGTCGGGGCGCAGGAACAGGTCAACGCGCGCAAAACCGGCGCAGCCGAGGAGTGTGTAAATGACCACGGCAAGGCGTCTGACTTCATTTTCTTTCTCTTCGTCAATTCGGGCAGGCGTGTAGATGCGCGTTTTTGATTCAAGATATTTGTCCCTGTAGGTGAAGAACTCTCCCTCCGCGACGACTTCGTCGACTCGTCCTGTGACGGGAGCGTCGGTGCCGAGGACGGCGCAGCCGATTTCGAGCCCCGTTATTTGCTCTTCAACGAGCACTTCAAAGTCGTGCTCAAAAGCGTATTCAACGGCGCGCGGCAGGTCTTCAGGGACGGAAACTTTCGTGACGCCGACGGATGAACCGGCGCGGACGGGCTTGACGAACACGGGGAACGTCAGCTGCTCCTCAATTTTTTTCAGCGCGTCATGCTCCGAATGACGGCTGAAGATGACCGATTTCGGAATCGAAATGCCCGCATGGCTGATGATGTCGTAGGCGCGTCCTTTGTCCATGCACAGAGCTGAGGCGAGCACGCCGCAGCCGACGACGGGGATTCCTGCCAGTTCAAGAAGTCCCTGAACTGTTCCGTCCTCGCCGTTTTTGCCGTGCAGCATGGGAAACGCGAGATCGAGCGCCACGGCGGAGTGCGATCCGTCGCCGTGAAACTCGAGGAACCCTCTGACGGATCGGTTCTGCGAGAAGACGACCGGGTGCAGATGTTCCGCGTCTCTCACCCAGCTGCCGTCTTCGACGTTCTCAATTGTTCCGGAGTAGCGGTACCAGTCACCTTCGCGCGTTATGCCGATGGGAATGACGTCGAGGCGCTCGCGGTCAGCGTTCTTCAGAATCGTCGCTGCCGATTGCAGAGAGACTTCATATTCGCTTGAATGGCCGCCGAAGATGACGGCGATTTTCTTCTTTGTCATGGTCGGATTCCTGCTTTCTCAGGGTAGATGGGGAGAGCTTCTACTGTGACACGATCACTCCGGGAACCCATTCGGCAGGAATGGTCTGGAGATTTTTGACGTCGTACTCATCGAGGAGACGGCGCAGTTCGTCTTCGCGCTCAGGAGAGATAAGCACGGTAATGCGCACGTCTTCAAGGTATTCTGTGCGGCAGCGCTCCTTTGACGCGACGGAGCGCAGGGCGCGCGCCAGATCGTTGAAGCGGCTGTAATCGGAGTGGAGAATCACGCGGCGGAACGGTTCGACGGTCTCGGCGCGTGCCATGCCGATGACGCCGGCAGCCGCGGCGGCATAGGCGTCAATGAGCCCGCGCACGCCCAGCTTGACGCCGCCGAAATAGCGCGTGACGACGACGGCAGTGTCGAAAAGCTCAGCGCGCGTCAGCTCTCCCAAAATGGGGCGTCCTGCCGTGCCGGACGGCTCGCCGTCGTCGGAGGAAAACTCTTCTGTATCGGGAAATCCGACGCGCCATGCGGGGCAGTTGTGCGTCGCCTGCCGATGTTCGCGCCGGACGCTGTCAAACGCCTGACGCGCTTCTTCTGCCGAATGGGCGGGAAAGAGGGCGGCGATGAACTCAGACCGCTTTTCTTTCAGCGTAAAGACGGCAGGCGCGGCAGCGCGGCGATAGGCGAGGCTCACCGCCAGTACTTTCTGAACAGTTCCCACGTTTCCTCAAGCGAGATGGGGATAACGCGGGTGTGCCCGACAGCTGCCATGAAGTTGCTGTCGCCGTTCCAGCGCGGGACGACGTGACGGTGAATGTGCGTGTCAATTCCGGCGCCGGCGGCGCGTCCGAGGTTGATTCCGACGTTGAATCCGTCGGGATGAAGCGCTTCAGAAATGCACGCAAGGGCGCGCGCCGTGAAGTCGTGAAATTCGAGAATCTCGTCGGACGTGAACGATTCAAGCGACGTCGTGTGGCGGTAGGGGACGACCATCAAATGACCGGAGCTGTACGGATAGGCGTTCAGAATGACAAAGCAGCTTGTGCCGCGATGGACGATAAAATGCGCTTTGTCGTCGGGATCTTTGGGAAAGTCGCAGAAAATGCAGCCCTTATGGCCGCTGCCGCTGCTGATGTACGTGTATCTCCATGGCGCCATGAGTGTTTCCATGATGATGTTTTCTCCTTTTTCTGTGTTTTTTAGAAAGAATAGAAGAGAGTTCATTCAGTTTGAAGTTGTACACCGGTGTGGATAAAATATGTGGATAAATTGTGATAAATCTGTGCACATTAGGAAAAAGTTTCGCAGTGTACATTGAAGAAACCGGATCTGACTGCTTTTGTAAAAAGTGCCGGCGGTCAGAAATAAACTTGCCGCTCCCGTTTTGGAACCGTTATTATCTGAAAATCTCCCTGCGTCTGCCAATTCATTTTGGACAAATTGACAGTCTTGACACGGAGAACTGATTGTGATCATGCGCGGGGGCTTTGAGGGCAATTGAGTTTTTGCAAGGGAAAAGAAGCGCTCAGCGTTCAATTCTGACAGAAAATAAGTGTTTTAAATGCGGCGCCTCGCACTGCGTTCAGATGGCAGTGTGTAGACTTTTTGAGCGTGTGGAAAAGTGGATAAATTGTGGATAACTTGCGAACACATTATTTCCGGCGCATGTGTTTGAGAATGGCTTTCATCTCGCGGTATCCCGCGAACAGGGCGCAGAACAGACCGGCGGTCATGCACGCCGGAAGAGTCCATGCCGGATAGCCGCGCGACACGCACGACCTTCCGATGTACAGCCCGGCAGCCAGATATCCGGCGACGAGAAGCGCCGCGCCGGTAACGCGGCTGATGACCGCCAGCTCGCTGAAATTGGGAATCCTCACGGCGTCCCTCCTTTCCGTTCCAGAACTCAGTTACGTAATTATTTCCACCACGGTTTCTTTTCGGCGCGTCCGGGGCGGCGCGGAAAAGACGGCGGGCACGGGGCGATTTTTTTCCACAGGATGACGTGCCGTTTGTGATCCGGCATGTCGTAATACACAATTTCCGGCTCACTCAAGCCGAGGCGGTCCCACATGCCTGTTAGGGGCGCCAGCTCCTCTTCGGCTGAAGGTCCTTTCATGGCGGCGATCCCTCCGCCGGGGACGACGAGCGGCGACAAGTATTCCGCGATGATTCCGCATTCGCTGACGGCGCGGCACACGGCGAGCGTGAATGTCTCGCGCGCTGTCTGCGCCATGTCCTCAGAGCGCGCACAAACAACTTCGGCGTTGTTCATTCCAAGCTCCCGGACGATCTCGCGCAGGGCGTTCGTCTTGCGCGAGAGGCTGTCGAGCAGTGTAAACTGGAGGTCAGGGCGGCACAGCGCCAGAACGACGCCCGGCAGACCGCCGCCTGTTCCGACGTCAATAACGCTGCCGTTTTCCGGCATGACGGCGCGAAGGTGCAGACAGTCGGCAATGTGTTCGTCCCAGAGCGTCGCTTCATCGCGCGGGCCGACAAGGCGCACGCGCTCGTTGACGGAGCAGAGAAGAGCGCCGTAGCGCCGCAGCTGCTGTTCTGTATCCGGGGCGAGGGGAGGCGCTGTCTGGATGCATTTCATTTCCATGATTCTCCCTCCTTGCGGGAAGTTTCATCTTTTCTGTAATAATACCTCAAAACTGTTTTTCGTGAAACAGCCAGTTGAGGCGCGCGCGTTAGGGCAATGTGATACAATCAAGTTCAATGGACGCTTCAAGAGCGTCTCAGATTAAAAAACAACCTTGAAAGGACGGAAATTTCAATGTCTGAATGCAACGGCAACTGCTCGAGCTGCGCTTCTGCCTGCAACGCTGATCCGTGGCTTGCCTCGCTTGACGAGCGTGTCCGCGTCATCAGCAAAGAACAGAAATTCTGCTGCTCGCAGACGGTCTTGAAAATCGGAATGGAGCGCCTTGGAATGAAGGACGATGAAGAGCTGATGCGCGCCATGGCAGGTTTCTGCGGGGGATTCGGCTGCGGCGGAACGTGCGGCGCGCTCTGCGGCGGCGCGGCGCTCATGGGGCTGTACCTCGGAAAAGGCACGGCTGATGAACCGCGCAGTGAAAAGCTGAGACAGCTGACCGCCGATCTGGCAAAGACGTTTGAAGCGTACTGGAAATCCACGGTGTGCGACGATCTCGTCCACGGCGACGCAGAGCTGAAAAAAGTCACGTGTCCCAGTATCATGGCAGGCACTGTGGAAATGGTATGGGGCATTCTGTATGAGAACGGAATCAATCTCGATGTTCGCCCCGCCGCGAGCAGAAAATAACCCTCTAGGAGGAATACACATGATCCGCACAGCAGAAGAGATGAAGGTCACGAAGGTTACGGGATTCAAGGACGGCAAGGGAACGCTGACCATGCGTGTGCTCCTGAACGCCGACGAACTTCACGGCGCGGGCAGACTGTTCAACGTCAACACGCTTGAGCCGGGAGCGTCGATTGGCAAACACGTTCACGAGGGCGATTTTGAGACGTATTACATCATCAGCGGCACGGGCTGCATCGACGACAACGGAACGCCCCGCGACGTCAAAGCCGGCGACATGGGATACTGCGCGCCCGGCGAGTTCCACTCCATCACCAACACGGGCACTGAAGACCTTCAGTTTGTCGCCGTCATTCAGTACGTTCACGATCAGAAGTAAAAAAATAGTCCGCGCAGAACACGCGCCGCCGGAACAGCTGATTTTTTTTTCAGCTGTTCCGGCGGCGCGTGTGCGCTTATCAGTTTGAGTCTGCCAGACTTCGGAGCAGACGAATTTCGGCGGCATAGCCTGCCAGATTTTCGCACGGGGTTTCAAGGCAGAACGGAAGGTCTTTCAGCCGCGGGTGCGTGACAATCCGCGCAAAAGCGTCAATTCCGATGCTGCCCTTTCCGATGCACTCGTGCCTGTCTTTGCGGCTGGCGAACGGCGTCATGCTGTCGTTGAGGTGAACGGCTTTCAGCCGGTCAAGCCCGATGACGCGGTCAAACTCGTCGAGGACGCCGTCGAGGTCTGATACGATGTCGTACCCGGCGGAGTAGACGTGGCACGTGTCGAGGCAGACCCCCATTTTCTCGGGACAGACAGAACGGCTGATGATTTCAGCCAGCTCTTCAAAGCGTCCGCCCACTTCGTTGCCCTTGCCCGACATCGCCTCAAGGAGAACGGTCGTGCGGCGCACGCCGGGCAGAACTGCGTTGAGACATTCGGCGATCAGCTCAATGCCGCGCTCTGTTCCCTGACCGACGTGACTGCCCGGGTGAAAGTTGTACAGACTGCCGGGGAGCAGGTCGTCGAGCCTCTGAAGGTCGTCCGTCATGCACCGCAGGGCGAAGTCGCGGATGTCGGGCTTGGCAGAGCACGGATTGAGCGTGTACGCCGCGTGGGCGATGAGCGGCGCAAAGCTGCGGCGCTGGAGCATCTCTCTCAGAGCCGCGGCGTCGGACGGATTAGGAGTTTTGACGTTTCCCCCGCGCGGGTTGCGCGTGAAAAACTGAAATGTATCCGCGCCGATGGACAGAGCGTCTTCGCCCATTTTTCTGTATCCGCCGGCGACGGAGAGATGACAGCCGATGTGAAGCATACAATTCCTCCTGAATGCGGGAGTTTTTCGGGGGAACTCCGCGCAGTGTCTTTGATATCTTGCAGTTTATGAATAAAACTGTTATGCTTTTGAGCAGAAATGAAACAGCGGCTGTGCGCGTCCCGCGCGCTGCCGCCCGCTGTCGTGAAAGGATCAAAAAAAATGGAAAATTGTGAAAAAGTTGCCGGTTTTGAGATGAATCTTGCCGAGTGGCGCGCGTTTGTTCAGGAAAAACTTGGACTTCAGCGCTACGTCGCCGACCAGATCTGCCAGTGGGTCTATCAGAAAAAGACGTTTGACTTTGAGCAGATGACGAACCTGTCAAAGAGTCTGCGCGCGTCGCTGCCCGATCAGATTGATCTGACTCTTCCGCGCATGGAGCGCCGCCAGGTATCCGCCGATGGCACGCGCAAGTATTTGTGGCGTCTGAGCGACGGCGAATTCATCGAGTCGGTCATCCTCGACCACGGAAACCACTACACGGCGTGCATTTCATCGCAGGTTGGCTGTCCGCTTCGCTGCGAGTTCTGCGCTACAGGACGCCAGGGTTTTACGCGAAACCTCACGGCGGGAGAGATCGTCAGCCATTTTACCGCCATGGAAGCCGATCTGGGACGCGACATCAACAATGTCGTGTTCATGGGCATGGGCGAGCCTCTCCTCAACTACGACAACGTGATTAAAGCCGTCAGAATGCTGATGGAGCCGAAGATGCGCGGCATGGGCGTCCGGCGCATCACCATTTCGACGTCAGGCATTGCCGACGGCATCCGCCGCCTCGCGGACGAGGGGCTTGACATCTATCTGTGCCTGTCTCTTCACGCGCCGAACGACGAAATTCGCTCGCGCCTCATGCCCGTCAACAACCGCTATCCTCTGGGCACGGTGCTGAGCGCTCTTGAGTACTGGCAGAAAAAGAGCGGCGTGCGCCTGACGATTGAGTATGTCCTGCTGAAGAACATCAACGACACGCCGGAATGCGCCTATGAGATGGTGACGCTGTTTGAAAATCTTCAGGTCTATGTCAATCTCATTCCCTACAACCCCGTCGCGGGAACGCGGTTTGCGCGTCCTTCGGCAAGCCGGATTAAGCCGTTCATGGACATCCTGAAAGAGCTTGGCGTTGAAGCTGAACTGCGCCGCGAAAAGGGAACAGACATTGACGCGGCGTGCGGTCAGCTCCGCGGAAAGGCGCAGGAACGCCAATGAGCGGTCAGTTTCTCTCTCCGTCGAAGAAAATTCTGGCGTTTTCTGCCGGTCTGGCGCTGGTGACGGCGACGGTCGTTCTGTGGGGAGTCTCATACCACAGCGGCCGTCTCGTGCGCGAGAACGCCGAACTGGCGCTGCGCATCAGCTCAATGGCTCAGGAGCCTGACTGGACGCGGATTTCGCGCGCTGACCTCGAAAAGCTGCTCCGCGAGGCTTATGAGCTGGAGTCCGATGTCAGAATCAGTTTCGCCGCGCCGTGCTGGGCAATCGTTGTCAAACACGGCGAAACGGCTCTGTACAAATGGGAAAAAGCGGGCGATTCTGTCACATGGACTCTGCTTGACAGCGCAAAGCAGGACTGAGCGCTCTTATAAACCTCACTCAGAGCCCGCTGTTTTGGCTGCGCCGAAGAGCGTTTCTGTTCCCCATTCGCCGTTCAGCTTCAGCTCAACGGTGCGGCTGATGATCATGCGGCGGCTTCCCTGCTCGTCTTTTGACTTGTCAATTTTGATGACGCCGGCTTTGTTCAATATCATCAGGGCGTCGTTGACCATTTTTCTGTCCTTGCCGACGGCAGCCGCGAGGTCATCGACGACGATTCGCGGCCCGTTGAGACGGACCCACGCGTTGACGAGAACCCACCATGTCCACTTGGACACGGCGCAGTTGTTCAGCCGCGCGAAGTTCGCAAAAACTTCCTGCACGGCGCTGCTGCGGTCATCAGCCGGCTCTGCCGGAGCGGGCTCAGCAGGAACTTCTGCTGAGGCGCTCGGGAGCGCTTCAGCTTCTCCGGCTGAAGGCTGAGGAAGAGACGGGCATTCAGTCTCACCTGGCTGCGGTTTCGGATCTGGGACGCCCTCTGGGACAAATTGGGGCTCAGCGCGCTCTGCCTGCGTCTCTGTGCTGACCGGTTCTTCCGGCTGAGCTGGGAATGTGTGGACTGAAGAGCTCCCATTTCTCCGCGCCAGATGGGCGCGGGCTTCTTCTGGGCTGATGTAGTGCGGACGCAGATGTTCTATTTGGCGGCTGAGCGATTCAATGCTGTCGTCAGTTTTGCCGGGGAACGTGTAGACATTTTTGCGGATCTCTGTGACGCAGTGCGCCGCCGGTTGATCTTCCTGTTCCGCTTCTTCTAAGTGTTCCGGCTGCTCTAACTGCTCGAGCTGTTCCAGCCGCTCCAATTGCCCCAAACTTTCTGATTGTTCCGGCTGATCCTGCGGCGTCGGAGGCTCCTGTTCCTGCGGCGTCTGGCACGGAGTG
>JAXEJY010000123.1:0-4930 GCA_034101315.1 Pyramidobacter sp. | reverse complement strand
CTTGATGATTTGCTTCACCGTGTCGTTGAAATCCGCAGAGGACGTCAGGACGTAGGACAGATTCAGCACAGGACGGCTGTTCTCGCGCGCGTGCGGCAGACGCAGAATCCGCCCCAGAATCTGCTCCACTTCAATCTGACTCGTCCGGTTCGCAAGAGACGCCAGAATGTAGGCAAACGGGCAGTCCCAGCCCTCCTTCAGCGCGTTGACCGTGATGATGTACCGAACAGGGCAGTCGGGCGAGAGCAGATCGGCGTTTTTCAGCTCGTTGATCTCAGCCGTTCGGACGGCGATCTGTTCAGACGGGATTCCTATGTTCAGGAGCTTTTCGCGGATTTTCTCAAACGTCGCGGCGTCGCCGCCGGTTCGCGGCTGCGCCTGGAACAGGACGATGGGGCGGATATATCTGCCCGATTGGCGCGCCTCTTCTTCTGACTGCTCCTCCAGCCGGGCGCGCAAGTCAATCGCGTCAGCCAGAACGCTTTCGTGGCTATCCCTGTTGTAGACGACAACGGGCAGCTTCACCATGTGTTCCAGCTTCAGCTGAACCGCGTCGACATACGAGATGATGTTGCTCTCCTTTTTCGGCGTCGCCGTCAGGTCGAGCACAAAGCACGGATTGAAATTTTTGAGCATCTCAAGGCTCAGCTCAGACCGCGCGTGATGACTCTCGTCCACGATGACGAGCGGCGAAAGCTGGTTGATAATCTGAAACAGAGCCGTTTCGTCGGCGTTTTGAATCAGCTGCTCCGGCGCGCCCAGCACTTTGGCAAAGCCTGCCAGACTGCTGTTTTCCTGATACGCTTTCAGCCCCTCTTTGCCGCGCCCGCGAAACGAGTCGTATGACAGCACCATGACGGACAGCTGTTCCGTCACCGCCGTCGGATTGAAGTTCTGCCCGCTCAGAAGCTCCTGTTTTGTGTAGACTTCCGTCCTGCCGCCGAAATCCGAGTCAATTTTCTGCCGGTACGGGTGATCCGGGTTTTTCAGCGCCGCGACCGTCTGAGTCAGAATCGCGTCTGACGGCACGAGCCAGACGACGGCTTTCGTCTTGGTCGCCGGAAGAGCGGCAAAAATCGGGCGAATGGAGCAGCACGCCAGAAACGTCTTGCCGCCGCCCGTGGGGACTTTGAAGCACAGGTGAGGGACGCCGGGCATGATATCCTGATATCTGCCGAGAGACGGCGCGCCCTTCTCCGTCCAGAACTGGCGGAACGCCTGAGCGTAACTGCCCGTCTCGCGCATCAGATCCAGATAGCGCGACATGTCCGCCACCGCTTTTTTCTGATACTTTTTCAGCTCCATGCCATGCGCCTCCCTACAGTCTGGAAATGTCGCGCGGAATTTTCTTGAAAGTGATGTTCATCTGCGCCAGTTTTTCCCCGTCGATGGCGCAGGAGTCGGCATAAATCACCGTCTCGTCCGCCTTTTCAGTCACGGAGGACAGAAAACGGTAGTCCAGCACCGTGGCGCGGCAGGGCTCGTAGCAGAAATAGTACGCCGTGCCGTTTCGCCTGCCGAGATAATAGGGATTGGAGGACGTCGGCGGCGCGTACGGAGTCTTTGTCTCCATGAACCAGATGTACTCGCGGATTTTCTCGGCGGAGACGTTTTCGTTCAGGCACTCGCCGACGAGGAGCGGCTCGCCCAGCTCGTAAAAGCTGAAATCTCCCCCTGTGCCGCTGACGGCGTTCTTCCCCTCGCCGTAGCCCCTGATGACGCGCTTGACGCGCTCCGCCGTGATGCTGTCGGCGTAGTCCATCATCTCAATCAGGATAAACTTCCTGTTTCCGCCGTCCGATTTGTTCATATTCAGCACGGAATGAGCCGTCGTCCCCGAACCGGCGAAGGAGTCAAGGATTATATCATTGCCTGATGTAGCGATTTTAAGAACACGCTCAATAGTTCCAACAGGCTTAGGGTTAGGAAAGTCAGATTTACTGAAACCCAAATATTTAATAAACATCTCCGTTCCGCGTTCGCTATTGACATCCTTGAAATTCCATAAACTTGTCGGTTTTACAATTCCGCGCTCATCAAGGTATTCCCATTCAAACAAACTCCATTGTCTTTTATTTGGCATATACCGAGGATGAATATAAAATTTCTGAGCAAGAGCAGTATCTCTCCCCCAGCGCCATGTACCTTCAACACCTTTATCTTTCATAGGTTCAATTCTAATAAAACCGTCGGGAGTTTCGTCTGAGTTATCGCCAACGATTAATTCACCAGTTTCTTGGCAGTAGAAAAAAGGATAAAACAAATTAGGTCTATCAGTTCTTTCGTCGTGTGCCCCACGCTTTCTCAAATCTTCCTCTCGGTACAGACGTCCGTCAGGATCTACTTTGTTATATCTTTTTGTGATTTTTTCGTCCGGGGCAAATCCGCCGAAAGTTACTCTATCGCTCTTGCGATAAATGATGATACTTTCATGTGCTGTTGCAATATACTTGTCGTCGCTTCTTCCGGAAGGCTTATTTACGCAAGCAATCTCAGACACAAAGTTTGTCGCACTAAAAATTTCATCGAGCACAAGTCTTAAAAATGGTTGTTCATGATAATCAATGCTGATAAAAATAGCGCCGTCGTTCGCCAGAAGTTTGTGCAGCAGCTTTAGCCTCGGGTACATCATGCACAGCCATTTGTCGTGGCGGCTAAGGTCTTCGCCCTCTTTGCCCACGACCGCCCCGAGCCATTTTTTGATTTTGGGATCGCTGACGCTGTCGCTGTACACCCAGCCTTCGTTGCCGGTGTTGTACGGGGGATCGATGTAGATGCACTTTATTTTTCCCTCGTATCGGGGCAGCAGGGCTTTGAGCGCTTCCAGATTATCGCCGCGGATAATCATGTTTTCGCTGCCGTTGTCCTCGGCGTGCTGTCCGCTTTGGTCGTAGCTGTATTTCCGCTCCAGAACCCGAAACGGCACTTCCTGATGGTGGCTGATCACTTTGTCTTTTCCAATCCACTCAAGCGTCGGCATGGCATGTTCCCTCCGTGTGTTCGCGCGTCAAAAATCAGCGGAAAAACTGTCTTTATTGTACCCTGACGCGAGGAGATAACCAACTGCCGGTGCGTCATCTTCGCGATTTTTCGCGTTTTGCGCGGTCTGGCGCGCTCCAAATCCATAAAAAATTATCATGTAAAACGATAAAAAAAGCGCATTTGCATTTATACGTCACGGGCGTATAGTAGGATAAATTTCTGTTTTGTCCTCCATTTTATTCTCACGCGAAGGAGCCGGACTGATGGTTACTCTGATTGACAATCCTGTATATCTTTTGGGCGGCACTGAGCTCGTGGCGAAGGGCTCGCCAAGGCTCGGCGCGCCTCTGCCTGCCGTTCCGGGCGAAGGGACGATGACGCGGCGGATTATGGACGCGCACAGCGCTGACCGCGGCGACGGGCTGTATCACATCACATTTGACAGTCTGACGTCGCACGACATCACATACGTCGGCGTCCTTCAGACGGCGGTGGCGTGCGGGCTGGAGAAGTTTCCCGTTCCGTTTGTCATGACGAACTGCCACAACAGTCTGTGCGCCGTGGGCGGAACGATTAACGAGGACGATCACATGTTCGGACTGTCGGCGGCGCGCAAGTTCGGCGGAATTTTCGTCCCGCGCCACGAGGCGGTCATGCACCAGTACATGCGCGAGATGATGGCTGTGTCCGGCGGCATGATTCTGGGCACGGACAGCCACACGCGCTACGGGGGGCTTGGCACGCTGTCGGTCGGCGAGGGCGGCCCGGAGATGGTGAAGCAGCTTCTGGGACGCACGTATGACCTGCCGTGGCCGGGCGTCACGGCGGTGTACTTAAAAGGCGCGCCGAGAGCGGGCGTGGGGCCTCACGACGTGGCGCTGGCGATTATCGGCGCGGTGTTCGCGCGCGGTTTTGTAAAGAACAGATCGATGGAGTTCGTCGGCCCGGGCGTGTCGAATCTGAGCGCGGAGTTCCGCATGGGCGTGGACGTCATGACGACTGAGACGGCGTGCTGGAGCAGCGTGTGGCGCACGGACGGCGTCATCAAAGAGTATCTGGCATCTCACGGCCGCGCGGACGCGTACCGTCAGCTTGACCCGTCGGACGCGGCGCTGTACGACAACGCAGTTGTTGTGGATTTGGACACGATTGAGCCGATGATCGCCCTGCCGTTCCACCCCAGCAACGTGTACACGATTGCCGAGTTCTGCGCGAATCCCGGCGACATTCTGCGCGCGGTCGAGAAGGACGCGGCGACGAAGATGGACAATCCTGACCTGCGCTTCTGCCTGACGGACAAGCTGGACGGCGGAAAGTTCCGAGCGGATCAGGGGATCATCGCCGGATGCGCGGGCGGCAGCTACGAAAATCTCGCCGCAGCGGCTCAGATTCTGGACGGGCAGAACACGGGCTGCGGCGCCTTCAGCCTGAGCGTCTATCCGTCAAGCCAACCAGTCAACCTTGAGCTGATGAAAAACGGCTGCATGGCGCGGCTTTTAAGCGCGGGCGCCGTCAGCTATCCGGCGTTCTGCGGCCCGTGCTTCGGCGCAGGGGAAACGCCGTGCAACGGGGGATTCAGCGTCCGCCACACGACGCGCAACTTTCCCAACCGCGAGGGCTCAAAGCCCAACAGCGGGCAAATTGCCGGCGTCGCCCTGATGGACGCTCGCTCCATCGCCGCCACAGCGGCAAACGGCGGCGTGATCACGTCGGCGTTTGAGTACGCCGACCGGCTTTCGCCCGTTTCGCCCTGCGGATTTGAGGACAGCGTCTACGACCGGCGCGTCTACAGCGGCTTCGGACGCCCTCAGCCGGACGCCGAGCTTCAGTTCGGGCCGAACATCAAGCCGTGGCCGGTCATTCAGCCGCTGGCGGACAATCAGCTGCTGCTCGTGGCGTCAGTCATCACGGACGCGGTCACGACGACGGACGAGCTGATTCCTTCGGG
>JAXEJY010000122.1:0-3232 GCA_034101315.1 Pyramidobacter sp. | reverse complement strand
GACGACAATGCCCGTCGGCAAATGGGTAATTCGGACAGCCGAGTCAGTCATGTTGACGTGCTGGCCGCCCGCGCCGCTGGAACGGTACGTGTCAATGCGCAGTTCGTCCATGTTGAGGACAATCTCCGCGTCGTCAGGCAGCTGAGGCGAGACGACGACGGAAGCAAAACTCGTGTGGCGGCGTTTTGCCGTGTCAAACGGCGAAATCCGGACAAGCCGGTGAACGCCTATTTCCGAGCGCAGATAACCGTATGCCAGATCGCCGTCGACCATCAGCGTAACGCTCTTGATGCCAGCTTCTTCGTCCTGCTGATAATCGATGAGTTTTATCTTAAAACTGTGATTTTCACACCAGTGAACGTACATGCGGTACAGCATTTCCGCCCAGTCCTGAGAGTCAAGACCGCCAGAACCGGCGTGGACGCTCAGAATCGCGCTTGAGTGATCATACGGGCCAGAGAGCAGCAGCGTCATCTGCTGCCGTTCAATTTCCTGACGGAACTGCGCGCTCCGGGCGTCAAACTCTTTGACGAGCTCTTCATCGTCGTCCTCTGCCAAAAGCTCCGCCAGCGTGCGCAGATCGTCGAACTCGCGCTCAATTTCGTGCCAGCGCTCAAGCTGAGCTTCATGCCGCGACAGCTCTGATGAAATTTTCTGCGCGTCGCTTCCGCTCCAAAAGTCCGGCGCCGAAACAACCGAACGAAGGCGCGCGCATTCTTTCTCTACGGCAGGCAGGTCAAAGGCTTTCCTGCAGCTCTGCTTTGAGAGACTGAAGTTCCTCCATAACCGTGGTGATTGGCAAAAGTGCCATTGATACGATTCCTCCTGAAAAAGTGCAGATTTTCTGTTGCTCTGAGCATTATAACATGTCCGCCGCTGCGGCGTCCGCGTTCCGGACAGAAAAAGAACGTCCTATGAGCTTTAAATCTGCCGATGATGTATAATCTGTATAATCATTAACTTTGACAGGAGCGAATAAGCATGAGTGAGACGCGCAGATTGACACAAATGTCCAGCAGCAGCGGGTGAGCCGCAAAAATTGGTCCGGAGGACCTTCAGAAAGTCCTGTCAGGACTTCCCCGTCCCGCAGACGAGAGAATCCTTACGGACTGGGAGGGCGGCGAGGACGCTGCTCTGTGGAAAATCACTGACACGCGCGTCGGCATTCTGACAGTTGACTTTATCACGCCCGTCGCCGACGATCCCTACATTTGGGGGCAGATTGCCGCAGCGAACTCCATCAGCGACGTATTCGCCATGGGCGGGAAGCCCCTTGTCGCGCTGAACGTCGTGGCGTTTCCCCTCAACTGCCTTCCTATTGACATGCTGAAAGGACTCATGGAAGGCGGCGCGTCAAAAGTGTCTGAAAGCGGCGCGTTCCTTATGGGCGGGCACAGCGTTGAAGACAAAGAGCCCAAGTACGGTCTGTGCGTATTCGGCGAAGTGGAGCGCGATTCGCTTTGGCGCACGACGGGCGCTCAGGACGGAAACGTCCTTATCCTCACAAAGCCCATCGGTACAGGCATTATTGCCACAGCCATGAAAGCAGAAATGCTTGAAGATCCCACGCAGGGCGAAAACGCGCTCCATTGGATGACCAAGCTGAACAGTCTGCCGCTGTATTTCAGCGACGAACAGCGCCGCCGCATCACTGCGTGCACTGACGTCACCGGATTCGGTCTGGCAGGGCACGCGCTCGACATGGTTTCCGATCATCGCGTGGATCTTGAGCTGGACGCAGACGCTCTTCCCCTTCTCGACGGCGCTGCTGAGATGGCGCAGATGGGACTCCTTCCGGCTGGAGCGTACCGAAACGCCAAGCTTTACACGCCCCAGATTGACGGTCTTGAGCAGATTGAGCCGGAACTTCGTGATTTCCTGTTCGACCCGCAGACGTCCGGCGGCCTCCTGATTGCCTGCCCGCAAAACGACGCAGACGATCTCATCAGCATCGCCCGCCAGCAGGGTTTTTCGCAGGCGCGCGTCATCGGACGATTCAAAAACGGAAGCGGCAGACTCATCGTCAGCCAGTCGTCAAAAAGCAGCGCATAAAACGCAAAAAAGCGGTCAGAGGACTGTCCTCTGACCGCTTTTATTGTTGTGATGAAAAATGATCACTGCTGTTTGTCCGGTGCAGCTGTGCCGATAAGGAGCGCAAGCCGGTGCAGGAAGAACAGAGGATCGTCCTTTTCTGTCGGCGGCGCAATATAGACGGTCCTCGGCCGGCCTTTCAGCGCGTCGCGAATCTCGCGGGGAGTCGTGTGATCCATCACGTAGACGCGCGGATCCTTCCATATCTTTTCGCGCAGAATTTTGACCGTCTTGGCATTTTTAGAGGACGCAGAGGCGAGAATCTCGTCCGTCAGCTCCGCATCGGGCAGAGATATTTTGCAGCCAAGCGCCTTCAGGAAGCCGCTGTACGCGCCGCCCAAGTCGAGCACGGCTCTGCCGCTCAGCAATTTTCGCCCGGAGAGCAGCGTTGAGCGCAGACGCGCGTCAAACTCCCCCAGACGCCTCTGAAAGTAGCTGTACTTGTCGGGCATCATGTCCGTCAAGATGCCCATGATTCTCTGAACGGTAAACGGCAGATTTGAAAGCTCGCCGTAAAAGTGAACCACATCGGCAGCGTCGACTTCACCGAGGCTGTAAATCCATCTGATTTCTGACCGCGCCTGGTCGGCAGAGCGGCTGAAAAACCATCGGACGCGGCGTCCTTCACGGCGGAAGTCGTTCAAAAACCGGCGGTACTGATTTTCATTCAGCGCAATAACTGCCGGCGGAGACGCCTCATCAGTTTTCATCAGCTCGGTATCCAGTTTCAGAGCCTCATGTCCCCACGCGGAATAGGATTTTGACTCGACAAAACTGCCGCCGAGAAACTGAACGCACATCGCCGTGTACGGGTCAAGCGCGCGAATTTGAACGCGCGGCGCGGCTGAGGCGCACGCAACTGAGAGATTCAGCAGAAGCAACGCCGCAAGCGCCGCTGCGCAGCTGCGCTTCATGACGGATCTTCCTGACAGATGACGGCGCAGTCCTCGCCGTCGAGCTCTTTCATGCGGACTTCAACGATTTCCAGCTGAGATGTCGGGACGATCTTGCCCAGATAATCGGGCTGTATGGGAAGCTCGCGGTGTCCTCTGTCAATCAGGATAAGAAGCTGAACGGCAGACGGGCGTCCGATGTCGTTTAGAGCGTCAAGAGCGGCGCGTATCGTGCGCCCCGTGTAGAG